>DAOMSB010000153.1:0-5027 GCA_035446145.1 Promineifilum sp. (SeqCode)
CCCGCCGAAATAGTTGACGCGGCCGCCCATCGCCGCCAGATCGAGGGCCTGCTCCTGCAACGCCTTCACCGGCGCGGCAGTGATGATGACGTCGGCCCCGCGGCCGTCGCTCTCGGCGGCCACGACGGCCGCCAGGTCTTCATTCATCGGGTCAACCACCACGTCGGCCCCCAGCGCCAGCGCCTGCTCGCGCCGCCCGGCGGCCGGCTCGCTGACGATGATCCGCGTCGCCCCGCGCAGCCGGGCCAGCATCACGTGCAGCACGCCGATCGGCCCCGCGCCCATGACCAGCGCCACGTCGCCCGCGCCGACGGCGATCTTGTTCTGCCCGCGCCAGACGCAGGCCAGCGGCTCCACCAGCGCGGCCACGGCCGGGTCGACGCCTTCGGCCACGCCCATCAGGTTGCCCTGGCGGACGGCCGCGGCGGGCACGCGCATGTACTCGGCGAACGCGCCGTCAAGGGTGATGCCGAACGCCTCGTACTCCGGGTCGAGGTTGTTGTTGCCGCTGATGGTCTCGCGGCTGTCGCCCCGGCCCATGTTGGGGGCCACGAACAGGCGGCGGCCGAGCGGGTAATCCGCAGCCACAGCCGCGCCCGTCGCCGCCACCTCGCCCACGACCTCATGGCCGGGGATGCGCGTCGTACCCGGCGGGTATTTGCGGTGGCCGCCATGCAGGATGCGCAGGTCGGTGCCGCAGATGTTGGCCCGCAGCACGCGGAGCAGCAGCTCGTCCGGCCCGATCTCGGGCACGGGAACTTTTTCTACACGAAGATCATTGGGGCCGTGATAGACGGCGGCGAGCATTGTGGTCATTGGTGTTACTCTGTGTTCAGTAGGTCAGTAGGTCAGTGGGTCGGTAGGTCAGTGGGGCAGCAGGTCAGTCGAGTAGTTGGGTGTCATCGGGGGTGACGAAATATTCGGGCGATGATTCGCGCAGGGTGGTAGAGCGGCAAAAGGAATCGGCCTGGCTGATCATTTTGCCCAGCAGGCGGCCGACTTCTTCGCAACGACCCATCAGTTCTGCCGCTTGTTGAGCCGACAGATACCCGCAATCGCGGCCGATCTCCAGCCAGTGCTGTGTCTCCAGCTGTTCCCCGTCAGCATCGGTCAATTTGCTGATGAAATGTTTTTCATACGCACGCTTGGCCCAGGCCTCGGCGATATTCGCGCCGATCGACCGCGACGATCGGCGGATCTGATCGGTCAGCGAATACATCTCATCTCGCGGAAAAGCTTTCGATGCCGTAAACACAGCCGCAGCCAATGAGCGTGCCTTCTGATATACAATCAGCTCTCGAAAACTATACACATACGGCGACGACATACCACCACCTCCACATCCCGACTACCTTACTGATCCACTGACCACTGATCCACTGACCACTGATCCACTGATCCACTGACCACTGATCTACTGACCTACTGATCTACTGATCCACTGCTAATCCATCACTTCACTCAAATAAACCGCCCGCTCCTCAAGAAACGACCTCGTCCCCGCCAGCACCATGGCCACAGCCCAACGGCCGTCCTCGCCGGTGACGATGGGGTGGCGCTCGGCGCGGACGCAATCGACGAAATGCTCCAGCTCGCGGATGTAGCCCCAGCGGAAGCGGTCGGGCCAGCGGCGGAAGATGGGCGTCACCAGCCCGTGGTCGCGGTCGGTGCACACGACGATCGACTCCCCCTTCAGCTCGCCGATCTGCATGATCCCCTTCGTGCCGACGATCTCCACCCGGCTGTCATAGCCGTAGTCGCAGGGGCAAACGCCGCTGATGCTGGCCATCGCCCCGGACTCGAACTTGACCAGAGCGAACATGTTGTCGTAGTAGTTCTCGCTGGTCACGCCGCGCTCGGCCCCCTTGAAGTTGGCGACCTCGACGTACATGCGCAGCGGCGTGGAAGCGGCCAGCCAGCGAGTCGTGTCCAGGTCGTGGCTGTTCACCTCGGCCAGATTGCCGTTGCTCGTCTTCAGGTCGGTGGCCCACGCCGGCGGCAGCCCCGGCCCGTGGGTGAGCGACTTGATGGTCATCGGCTCGCCGATCTCGCCCCCCTGAATGCGCTCCCAGGCGGCGGCGAAGTCGGGGTCGAAGCGGCGCATGAAGCCCATTTGCAGGATTACCCCGCGGGCGGACGTGGCGGCGATGATGTCGTCGCACTCGGCCAGCGTCAGGGCCATCGGCTTCTCCAGGAAGACGTGCTTGCCGTGTTCGGCGGCCAGCACGGCCAGGTCGCGGTGGGTGGGCGTGGGGGTGGTGATGACCACCGCGTCAAACTCCACCGCGTCGAGGGCGTCTTCGAGGGACGTGAAGCGCCGCTCGATCTCGAACAGGTCGCCGGTCTCGTCGAGGACAGGCCGGAAGGGATCGACGAGGGCGACGACCTCGCCGCCGGCGACATGCCGACGCAGGCTGCCGGAATGGAGTTTGCCGACGCGCCCGGCGCCGATCATGCAGATGCGAACAGATGAACTCATTAGGTCTCCTTGTAGCGCAACCTGTCAGGTTGCGTCTTCGCCGTTCTCGCAAGCTGACAGCTTGCGCTACAACGCTACATAGTAAATATCTCCACCAATTGCCGCTGCAAGGCCACATGCCGATCCACCAGCGGCCGATAGACTTCGTGGTTCGCGGCCGAGGGGCGAATCGGTTCCCCGGCGGGCGTGGCGTGGGCCGCCGCGACGGCGGCCAGGTCGTCGTAGACCCCGGCCGCCTTCCCGGCGATCATCGCCGCGCCCCATGTGCCGAACTCGCCGCGCGCCAGCCGCTGATAGGGCACGCCCAGCACGTCGGCCTTGATCCGGTTCCAGTCGTCGGAGCGCGCCCCGCCGCCCACGGCGCGGGCCTCGCTCAGCTCCAGATTGGGGATGTACTCGCGCAGCACGCGCAGATACCAGGCGTACTCATAGGCGATGCTCTCCAGCATGGCGCGGAAGAAGTGCGCCCGCGTGTGGCCCCACGAGAAGCCCAGCCACGCCCCGCGCATCTCCGGCGTGGCCGGGCAGATGCGGCCGCCCAGATGGGGGCTGAAGAACAGTCCCTCGGAGCCGGGCGGGACGGCGGCGGCCTCGGCGATCATCTCATCATAGGTACGAGATACGAGATACGAGATACGAGTTTCAGAATCCTCGCCTGAGGCAGCAATCTCGTCCGGCGCACTTCTTAACTCGTATTTCGTATTTCGTATCTCGTATTTATAAAACTCGTCGCGAAACCACCGCAGCGCCTGCCCGCCCCCCGCGATATAGGCCAGCGGGTTCCACAGGCCGGGGATGACGGAGCGCATGGTCAGCAGGGCGCGGTGGGTGGTGTCGGCCACGAAATGGTCGGTGCAGCCGGCCAGCACCGACGCCGTCCCGGCCACGTCGAACACCTGCCCCGGCCGCACGATGCCCGCGCCGAGGGCGTTGGCGGCCGTGTCGCCGCAGCCGGCGGCGATGGGCGTGCCCGCGGCCAGGCCGAAGTCGCGCGCGGCCGCCTCGGTCACCTCGCCGATGACACGCCACGGCTCGACGATCTCCGGCAGCACGGCCATATCGACGCCCAGCGTGTCGCAGATAGCGGCGCTCCACTGCCCGGCCCGGTTATCGGCCAGCCCGGAGAAGTGGATGAAGGTGTAATCCATGAAGGCGCGGTCGGCCGGCAGCCCGGCCATGCGCCCGGCCACATAGGCCGAGGGGGTGACGAACTTGGCCACGCGGCGGTAGTCCTCGGGGCGCTCGTGCATCCACCACAGGATTTTCGGGCCGTGGTCGCAGGTGGGAGCGCAGCCGGTGAGGCGGGTGATCAGGTCGGCGTGGTTGTCGTTGAGCCAGGCGATGTAGGGGCGGCAGCGCATATCGAGCCACGAGTCGAAGCGCGTGGCCGGCTCGTAGTTCTCGTCGATGGAGCCGATGCCCGCCATCTGGCTGCTGAAGGCGATGGCCGCCACCCGGCGCGGGTCGGTATCGCTCTCGCGCAGGCAGCGGCCGACCGTTTCGGCCGCGGTGCGATAGAAGTCGTCGTTCTCCTGCTCCACCACGCCCGGCGCGGGATAGAGCAGCGGCACATCGGCCGAAGCCTCAGCCACGAGCGTCCCGTCCGTCCGGTAGAGCGCGGCCTTGGTGCTGCTGGTGCCGAGGTCGACGCCGATGAGGTGATCACGTGCCATTACTATCTCCGGTGCAGGGGGGCAGGGGAGAAGGGGGGCAGGGGAGAAAGGGAGCAGGGGAGCGGGGGAGAAGGGGTGAAAGGGTACTCCCTTTCTCCCTTTCTCCCTTTCACCCTCTCTCCCTTTCACCCTTTCTCCCCTTCCCCCTTTCTCCCTTTCTCCGCTACAGCAACTTCGACAGATACTCGAAACTCCGCTCCGCCTGCGGGATGGTGCCGCATTCGACGGAGAGGATGATGTCCTTGTCGCGGGCCACGGGCTTGATGAGGGCGATGACGCGCTCCCAATCGACCACGCCGTCGCCGCAGGCGCAGCCCACCGGCGTGCCGGTCACCTTGCCGCGCTCGGCCGCGCCCTGCTCCATGCTGATGTCCTTGGCATGGACATGGACGAGCCGGTCGAGCACACGCTCCAGCCACTCATAGGGGTCGCTGCCGCCGGCCAAATAGCTGTTGCCGGTGTCGTAGTTGATGCCGATGGCCGGGGAATCGACCAGATGGTAGATGCTGTCCAGCCCGTCGGGGGTCTTGCTGTACTGCTGGTGCGGCTCCAGACCGATCTTGATGCCGTGGCGCTCGGCCACGCGCGCCGCCTCGGTCAGGGTGTAGGTCATCAGCGTGTAGTCCTGCTCGCGGGTCGTCCAGAGCGGTTTCGGGCCTTCGTCGGTGTTGACCACCGGCGCGCCGGCGTCGGCCGCCCAGCGGATGGCCTGCTTCAGGTACTCGACGCTGATCTCCGGCTTGCACAGGGGCGTGTGGGTTGATAACCCTGAGAACTTAATCCCCGCGCTCTCGGCCACTTCCCGCGCCCAGAGGGGGTCGTCGTACATCGAGACGGAGTGGAAATAGCGGGCCTCGCTCAGCAGCTCGCGCCCC
>DAOMSB010000154.1:0-5013 GCA_035446145.1 Promineifilum sp. (SeqCode)
TCATAGCTCTCCATGATGGACAGGGAAGTTTCAATGTCCGGGTCGGGCAGCAACAGGATGACGTTCCTGAATGGCATTAAGGCTTCCCCGACACGCGCGAACAAGCTCGTATCTTCGTAAACCGAATGCCCGGCTCCGAGATCGAAGACGCAGTCGCGATGGTCGGCCAGCATACGCTCGACGGCATACGCTTCAAATGGTTTCCAATAGGCAACCAAAGCCGGGAAGCCCTTCTCCGCGCGCAGCTGCCCGGCATAGGCCTCGTCATAACCGATCTCGCGATAGTAATCGGTACGGATGTCATCCATCGACACTTGCGGCAAGCCCAGTCGCGCGGCCAGTATGCCGCCGATGGTCGACTTCCCGGCGCCGACAGGGCCAATCAGGACTATTTCGGATCGATCATCCATGGAAAGAGGATAACTGAATTGCCGGGGATGGGAAGGCAGACCAACGCAATCAAACTCACTGCGCCTGCCGCAATATCTTCTCCATCTTCTTCCCCCTGGCCAGCTCGTCGATCAGCTTGTCCAGACAGCGAATTTCTCGCGTGGTCGGGTCTTCGATCTCTTCCACCCGCATGCCGCAGATCACCCCCTTGATCTGTGAGCGCGCCGGATTGAGTTCAGGCGCTTCGGCGATGAAGGTCTCGACGTCCGACTGCTTCTCCAGCTGCGCTTCCAGCCCGCTCTGGCTATAGCCGGTCAACCAGGTGATGATCGTATCGACCTCGGCTTTGGTGCGTCCCTTTCTCTCCGCCTTGGCGACGTATTCGGGATAGACTCTGGCGAAGTTGATGGTATAGATTCGGGGTTTCGTCATTGTATTTGTTAGCCTCAATGGACGTGAAGGGGCGGCCGATGATGCAACTGTTACAGTTGTCTTCGACCACCACGCCGATGGGGGTTGAACGCTCAGGAGCCGGGCTTGCGATTTGCCACGCCGTCCAGCCTCAGCGTGTTCGACTCATCTCGATGCACGCCTTCGCTCCCGACGTGTTTGTCATCGATCTCCGGGCCGTTCTTGATGACGTGAACCAGGGCCATCGCGTGGCCGCGGCCCAGGCCGTAATCCTGCTTCAGCCAATCGACGATGACGCCGGCCTTAACGTCGGGCTTGTCGTAGCCCTTTTCCTTCGCCAGTTCAATGAATTCGTTGGGTGTTTTGCCCGTCTTTGCTTCGATGTTGTCGAGATATGCTTGAAATGACATGATGGTATTATAGCGCCTGTTGCCGCCGGCGATACAGGGCACTTCCCCCAATCCGCTCTATTCTGACAACTTGTGTCGGATGGTGTATGATTTTTATCAATCTGCAACAACTCCGGATGATACATGAGGAACCATGACCATTAAAGTTTGTCTCGCCGGCGCGACCGGCTGGGCCGGGTCGGCGCTGGCCCGCGCCATCGCCCAAACCGAAGATATCGAACTCGTCTCGGCCGTCTCGCGCACGCACGCCGGGCGCATTCTGGGCAATGTGCTGGACGAGCCGCGACTGCTATGTCCCATCTACGGCACGGCCGAAGAAGCGCTTGATTTTCCCTGCGACGTTTTCTTCGAATACACCAAGCCCGACATCGCCCGGAGCAACGTCATGGCGGCGCTGGATCGCGGGGCCAACGTCGTCATCGGCACATCGGGCCTGACCGACAACGAGTACGCCGTCATCGGCGCCGTGGCCAAGGCACGCGAGCGCGGCGTGCTGGCTGTGGGCAATTTCGCCCTGACGGCCGTCCTGCTGATGAAGTTCGCCGAGATGGCCGCCAAACTCATCCCGCAATGGGAGATCATCGACTACGCCAGCGACCGCAAGAAGGACGCCCCCAGCGGCACCGTGCGCGAACTGGCAGCGCGGCTGGCCCGCGTGCGGCCGTCGGAACTGACCGTGCCGCTGGAAGAAACCCAGGGCGAGGCCGGGGCGCGCGGCGCGCGCATGGGCGGCTCGCAAGTCCACGCCATCCGGCTGCCCGGCTACACCATCTCGGCCGAGGTCATCTTCGGCATGGCCGACCAGACGCTGAGCATCCGCCACGACTCCGGCACCAGCGCCGAGCCATACGTGGCCGGGGCGCTGCTGGCCATCCGCAAGATGGGGTCGTTCGTCGGGCTGCGGCGCGGGCTGGATAGCGTGCTGGATATTTAGGAATTAGAAACGGGGATTCCTGAGTGGTATAATCGTTGGAAATAACGCTGATTTTAGGAAAATGATTATGAACTTCGAGCGTATCACCATCAATCCAAAGCAAATGGGCGGGGTTCCTTGTATCCGCGGCTTGCGCATTCCCGTGGCCACTGTTATCAGCCTGGTTGCCGCCGGTATGTCTGACGATGCGATCCTCGAAGCCTATCCCGATCTGGAAGCGGAAGACATCCGTGAGGCGCTTCGCTTTGCAGCCGAAGCAGTACGTGAACAAGCAATTCCACTCCTGATCCCGGTTGCAGCGTGAGATTCCTAATCGATAACGCATTGTCGCCGCAATTGGCTCATGGGTTGTTGGCTGCGGGACATGATGCAATCCATGTGCGCGATGTGGGCCTTGGGACGGCCGAGGACGAAACCATTTTTGATCTGGCTCTCGCCGAGGAACGAGTCATTATTTCGGCCGATACCGATTTCGGCACTCTTCTCGCTGAACGCCAAGAAAGCAAGCCTTCGTTCATTCTTTTTAGACGCATTGCAGACGAGCCGCAGCAGCAATTGGCGATATTGTTGGTAAATCTGGACTCCATACAGGAGGCTCTTGAAAACGGCAGTGTTGTGGTGATAGAGCAACATCGTATGCGTGTTCGTCTCTTACCCATTACAAGGCGGTAACGTGGATGCAATTAGTCCCGGCATCGGCCAACTCACCGAGCGCTCGCTCCACGCCGCGCTGAAAGAACACCTGGCCCAGCCGGGCGACCGGTTCGAGGTCAAACTCGGCCGCTACGTCATCGACATCGTTCGCGGCGACCTGCTGATCGAGATTCAGACCCGCCACCTCTACGCCCTGCGGCCGAAGCTGCTGCGCCTGCTCGAAGATCATCGCGTTCACCTTGTTCACCCGCTGCCCGCCGAACGCTGGATCGTCCGCGAGGGGCGCGACGGCCGCAGCACCCGCCGCAAATCGCCCCGCCACGCCGCCGCCCGCGACATCTTCAACGAGCTGGTGCGCATCCCCGACCTGGCCATGCACCCCAATCTGACGCTGGAAGCGCTGCTCATCCGCGAGGAGCAACTCTGGCGCGACGACGGACAAGGGAGCTGGCGTCGCGGCCGATGGAGCCTGATCGACACGCGGCTGCTGGGAGTGGTCGAGTCGGCCGTCTTCGCGCAACCGGGCGATTATCTGGCCCTGCTGCCGGCGCTGCCGGAAACCTTCACCAACGCCGACTTGGCGAAAGCAAAGGGCTGGAACGCGCATTTGGCCGGCAAGGCCACGTATGCCCTGCGCCGGATGGGGCGGCTGGAGGAAGCGGGCAAGCGTGGCCGGGCCAATCTGTTCACAATCGAGGTAACGCATGACAATAACCATTGAGTTTGAGATAGAGGAATCGATATTGGCGGAACTTGACGGAGTTGCGGCCGACATCGGCGTCAGCCGCGAGATACTTATAACGACAGCGATCAAGCACGCGCTGCGCTTTCATCGTCCTAAAGAATTCAGCGCCGAGGATGAAGTTAATACGTTTCGTCTGTGGTTGGCCGGCAATGCGGACGTAGAGGGCGGATCGGGAATACCGGATTGGGATGAGGATGATGCCCGGTTAAATTGAGCATGAAACGAAGATGAAGTAAAATCCGCAAATTCTGCACCCAGGAGCAACACCATGACCGACCAACGGCCGATCACCATCCTCTGTCTCGCCAGCGAATTCAAGGGCGTGCCCTTCATCGAGGAGTGTGCCCGGCAGGGCGCGCGGGTCATTCTCCTGACGACCGAAAAGTACGGCAGCGAGCCATGGCCGTGGGAGGCCATCTATCGCCATTACAATATGCCCGACCTGCACACCCAGCCCGGCATCACCCACGCTGTCAGCTATCTGGCCCGCGAGAATCAGATCGACCGCATCGTGGCTCTCGATGACTACGACGTGGCCACGGCCGCTTCGTTGCGCGAGCATATGCGGCTACCCGGCATCGGCGAGACGCAGGCCCGCTACTTCCGCGACAAACTGAGTATGCGCGTCCAGGCCGCTTCTCATGGCATCCGCGTCCCGGCCTTCACGTCGGCCTTCAATTACGATCAGTTACGCAATTACATGGCCGCCATCTCGCCGCCATGGGTGCTGAAGCCGCGCTTCGAGGCCGGGGCGGTTGGCATTCGCAAGCTCCAGGACAGCGAGGGCGTTTGGCGGGCACTCGACGAGTTGGGCGACGGGCAGTCGTTCTACTTGCTGGAGCAGTTCGTGCCCGGCGACGTCTACCACGTCGACTCGCTGTTGTGGGATGGCGAAGTAGTCTTCACCGTCAGCAGTCGCTATGGCGCGCCGCCGCTCACCGTGACCCAGGGCGGCGGCATCTTCAACACGCGCCTGCTGCCCCGCGACTCGGAAGAGTTCCACGAGACGACGAACCTGGCGGCCGATGTCTTTCGCGCCTTTGGTCTCAACCAAGGCGTCACCCACACCGAGTTCATCCGCGCCCACCACGACGGGCAATACTACTTCCTGGAGACGGCCGCGCGCGTCGGCGGGGCCCACATCGACAAGATGGTGGAAGCGGCCACAGGCATCGCCCTGTGGCAGGAAGCGGCGCGGATCGAGCTGGCCGCCGAGCGTGGCGAGGCCTACGAATTGCCTGAACACCGCAATGATTATGCCGGACTGATCATCTGCCTGGCGCGGGAGCAGTGGCCGAATCTGTCGGCCTACGACGAGCCGGAGATCGTCTGGCGCGTGCCGCGAGAGTACCACGCCGGGCTGCTGGTTGCTTCGGATAACCCCGATCGCGTGTCGCAACTGCTCGATGAGTATAACGAGCGCTTCGTCCGCGATTTCCTGATGCACACGCCCAATAAGCAGGGAGCGC
>DAOMSB010000155.1:0-5001 GCA_035446145.1 Promineifilum sp. (SeqCode)
AGGCGATCGGGGCTGGGCTTTTTTTTCGCACTGAGGGCTTTTGATTAAAAGACCTGCCTTATGCCGGGACAGCCGGCAGGCCCGATAATCAAAGGCATTCCGGCCGTGTCATAGCGGCGAGTTTTATTGGGAGATTGCTATGACAGATTCGTTCCGCGTGGAACTTCACGACATCACCAAACGCTTCGGCGATTATGTCGCCGTCGACGACCTCACCTTGCAAATACGCGACGGTGAGTTCTTCTCGCTTATCGGCCCCAGCGGCTGCGGCAAAACGACCACCCTGCGCATGATCGCCGGGTTCGAGCAGCCGACAGATGGCCACATCTACCTCGGCGGCCAGGCCGTTCAGGGTATCCCCGCGCATAACCGCCCGGTCAACACTGTCTTCCAGAACTACGCCCTTTTCCCGCATATGACCGTGGCCCAGAATGTGGCTTTTGGTCTGGAGATGCAAAAAGTGACCGCGCCGGAGATCAAGCGGCGCGTGGCCGAGGCGCTGGAACTGGTGCGCTTGCCGCGGATGGCCGACCGCAAGCCGCGGCAGCTCTCCGGCGGCCAACAGCAGCGCGTGGCGCTGGCGCGGGCGCTGGTGAATCGGCCGCAAGTGCTTCTGCTCGACGAACCGCTGGGCGCGCTGGACCTGAAGCTGCGCCGGGCGATGCAGATCGAACTCAAGCATATCCAGAGCGAGGTCGGCATCACCTTCATCTACGTCACCCACGACCAGGAAGAAGCGATGACGATGTCCGACCGGATAGGCATCATGAGCGAGGGCGTCCTGCAGCAGGTCGGCTCGCCCCACGAAGTCTACGAGAAGCCGGTCAACCGTTTTGTGGCCGATTTCATCGGCGAGACCAATTTTCTGCCGGCCACTGTGACGCGGCTGGAGACGGAAGAGGATTACCCGATGGTGGCCCTGCAGGGTGGTGTGCGCGTTCTGTCCGCCAACGAGGGGCACGATCTGCGGCTCGACCAGCGGGTGACATTGACCATCCGGCCGGAGCGCATCAATCTCTATCCGCAGGGCAAGGTCGATGTGCTGAAGGCCGAGAGCGGCCTGGAGGCTGAGGAGCTGGAGCGTATTCTGGGGGCCAAGATGCCCGGCCCGGTGGATATGAAGGAGTTTCTGCTGGCCGAGCCGGAGAACGTCGTGCTGAACGGCCTGCTGGAAGAAGCCTTCTACATCGGCACCGATACCCGTTTTCGGGTGACCCTGGAGGGCGGCGCGTCGCTCGTCGTCCGTCAACAGAACTACGGTTCGCGCTATGACATGCCGTTCGACGTGGGCAGCCAGGTCTATGTGCAGTGGGCGGCCGAGAATGCGCAGATATTGATTGATTAGCAGTAGGAACCTTTAGAAACCGGGTTTCCCGGAAGAAGCCCGGTTTCCAGGAGCGCCGTATGAGTACCAACTATCGCAAACATTACGCCGGCGGCAGCCGATTCCACAACAGCAGGAGGAGCCGATGGCTGTCGCGAATAACACCGGGCTGAGCCCGCGATCTCCATCTCCGGCCCGCATGACGCGTGGCGCGGACCTCTTCTTCCGCGTCGCCGCCGGTCTTTTCCTCGGCCAGGCTCTCCTCTGGCTCACCTTTCTCCTTCGTTGGGCAACCTTCTCTGTTATCAACTGGCGGCCGCTGGCCGTCGAGCTGGCGCTGGTTCAATGGCCCCCGGTGACCGCCTACGCGCTTTTCGGCGGGATGGCGGCTCTATGCCTGGCGGCGGGGATTGGCTTGCTGCGCGAGACGCGTTGGGCGAAGCGCCTGGGGATGGCCGTCGCGGTAGTCACCCTGGCGGTGGGCGTTCTCTACTACTTCCTGGCGCATGAGTTCTATGGCGCGGTGACACTCGTCGGGGTGGGCGGGATGCTACTGCTGCTTCTGACGCGCCGCGCCGCCTGGTCGCTGGCCTTTCCGTCGGCCTACTGGCTGCTCATCTTCTTCCTCATCCCGCTGGCCATCGTCTTCGTCGTCAGCCTCGGCGAGCGCACGCGGCTGGGTACGGTGACGTTCGACCTGTCCAATCCGGCCACCTGGTTCAACGACTACGGCCGTATCTTCAGCCGCATCAATGGGGAGTTCCTCTATCTGCGCATCTTCGGCCGTTCGGCGTGGCTGGCCGTGCTCAACACGGTCATCTGCCTCGTCTTCGCCTATCCGTTTGCCTACTGGATCGCCCGCCAGCCGGCCAACCGGCGCAATGTGCTCATCTTTCTGGTGATGATCCCGTTCTGGACCAACTTTCTGGTGCGCACCTACGCCTGGATGCTCATCCTGCGCGATTCGGGGCTGATCAATAACTTCTGGAGCATCACGCTTCATGAGCAAGCGGTACGGCTGGCCGAGGTGTCGCCGCTGTTCGAATGGCTGGCCGCGGCCACGTCGCAAAAATTGCCGCTACTCTATAATTTTCCGGCCGTGCTCCTCGGCCTGTTCTACGGCTACCTGCCGTTCATGGTGCTGCCGCTCTACACCAATCTGGAGCGGGTCAACTGGTCGCTGCTGGAGGCGGCGTCGGACCTCTACGCCGGGCGCTGGCAGAGCTTCCGGCGGGTGCTGCTGCCGCTCACGCTGCCGGGCATCATCGCCGGGTCGATCATCGTCTTCATCCCGTCGCTGGGGGCCTATGTGACGCCCGACCTGATGGGCGGGGCGAAGGTGTCGCTGCTGGGCAACCTGTTGCAGCAGCAGTTCATGACCGTGCGCAACTGGCCGTTCGGCTCGGCCATCAGCTTCATCATGATGGCCGTCATGCTGGCGGCGACGCTGGTTTATTTCCGCGTCTCCAACGAGGATGACTCGATGGCGGAGATGACGGCCGCTCAGGGGATGCTGGATCAATGACCACGACGAACGCGCCTCTCTCCGCATCCCAATCGCCGCCACCCACCGCCCGGTCGCGCGCCGCGCGCCGCGACCACGCACGCGCGGCCTTCAACAATCGTGTCCTGACCTGGCTGGCGATCGGCATTTTCCTGTTTCTCTATCTGCCGATCATCATCCTGGTCATCTACTCCTTCAGCGGCTCGCGCAACGTCGGCGTGTGGGCCGGCTTCAGCACGCGCTGGTACGCTGAGCTATTGGGCGACAAGCTGCTGATTGATGCTTTTCGCGTCAGCCTGTGGGTGGCCGTGTGGTCGACGCTGGTGGCCACTGTGCTGGGCACACTGGCGGCACTGGCGCTGGAGCGTTACCGTTTCTTCGGCCGCCTGTCGTTCGACACGGCGCTCTACCTGCCGATCATCATCCCCGATATCGTCATGGCCCTGTCGACGCTGCTGTTCTTCGTCACCTTCGCCGTGCCGCTCAGCCGCTACACCATCCTGGTGACCCACATCGCCTTCAACATCGCCTTCGTGGCCGTGGTAGTGCGGGCGCGACTGGCGGAGATGGACGCTTCGCTGGAAGAAGCCGCGGCCGACCTGGGGGCCAACGCCTGGACAACCTTCCGGCGCATAACCTTGCCCATTCTGATGCCGGGCGTCGTTTCCGGCGCATTGCTGGCCTTTACGCTGTCGCTCGATGATTTTGTCATCACTTTCTTCGTCGCGGGGCCGGGTTCCACCACGCTGCCGGTGCGCGTCTATTCGATGATCAAGTTCGGCGTCACGCCCGAGGTTAACGCCATCTCGACGCTGATGCTGCTGGGGTCGACGGTGCTGGTGGTGATTTCGTTGTGGCTGCAGAGGAAGTAACCGGTGAGGGAGTGTTCAGTGAGGCAGTCGATCAGTTATTCAGTAGGTCAGTATTCAGTAGGTCAGTAGATTGATGGTCTGTCGTGGGGGGGGCGGAGTGATTCTGTGTCCACGACGGATAATTTGAGTGAGGAAAGAGAAGAAAATGAAAAAATATGTATGGATCGTGGTATTAATGATGTTGTCGGCGGCCGTTGTTGCCTGTGGGGGCGGCCCGGCCGGTGGGCCTGGCGCTTCGGCGACCGAGGCCCCCGCGGCCGGAGCCGGCGAGGGTGAAGTCCAGCTTGCCCCACAGCTCAGCGTCTATAACTGGGCCGACTATATCGACGAGCAGGTGTTGGCCGACTATACCGAGCGCTATGGGGTCGAGATCATCTACGACACCTATGCGTCCAACGAAGACCTGCTGGCCAAGTTGCAAGCCGGAGCCAGCGGCTACGACGTCATCTTCCCGTCGGATTACATGGTGGCCCAGATGATCGAGCTGGGGCTGCTGGCCGAGGTGGATACGGCGTCGCTGCCGAACTTTGGCAACATCGGCCAGGAGTTCAAGGATCCGCCCTATGATCCCGGCAACGCCCACTGTGTACCCTACCAATGGGGCATGACCGGCATCGCCTATCGCAACGGCAACCCGGCCTTCGCGGCGGGGCCGCCCAACAGTTGGGCCTGGCTGTTCGATCCGGCGGTGACGGAGAAGTACGCGGCCGAGGGGATCAACGTGCTCAACGACCAGCGCGAGCTGCTGGGCGCGGCGCTGTTCTACCTGGGTTATTCGCCCAACTCGACGGAGCGGGCCGAGCTGGAAGCGGCGCGAGACCTGATCTTGGCCGCCAAGCCGCAGTGGGAGACCTTCAACAGCGAGGACTATTACAGCACGCTGATGGAGAGTGACGAGATAGTCCTGTCCCACGCCTGGAGTGGCGACGCGGCGCAGGCCTACTGGAATACCTACGACGAGGCCACGGGCACGGGCAACTGGCTGTTCACTGTGCCGACGGAAGGCGCGGTGCGCTTTGCCGACAACGTTTGCATTCCAGCCAACAGCCAGCGGCAGGAGACAGCGCGCCACTTCATGAACTACCTCATGGAGCCGGAAGTGGCCGCGGCCATCACCAACTTCACCTTCTACCCCAGCGCCAACGAGGCGGCCAAGGAGTTCATCGACCCCGAAATCCTGAACAACCCCGGCATCTATCCCCCGCCGGAAGTGGCCGCCAAGCTGGAGTGGCTGCGCGATGTGGGCGACGCGATCTTCATCTATGATGAGATGTGGACGGCGATTAAGGGGCAGTAGGTCA
>DAOMSB010000156.1:0-4983 GCA_035446145.1 Promineifilum sp. (SeqCode)
GCCCACGCGGGATCGAACTTCACGATCTTGTCGGCGCGGATGGCGTCTTCGAGAGTCATCAGACGCGGTTTGCGGGCGGCCGATGCGTTCTGTTCCAGAAATCCTTCTACCCGACGGTGCTGTTCGGGGCTGGCGCTGCCACCGTATGAAGCCTTCAGTTTCACACCATTATAGCGAGGCGGGTTATGGCTGGCAGTGATCATTACCCCAGCGGTAGCGTTGCGATTGGCGACAGCATAGCTGATTGCCGGCGTCGGCGTATCGGCGCGAGCCAACAGCGCGCGTATGTCGTTCGCCGCCATGACGCAGGCTACTTCGGCCGCGTACCGATCTGAAAGAAATCGCGTGTCGAAACCGATAACGACGCTTGGATCAGAGGCGTTCTCCTCAAGCACAAAGTCGGCGATGGCTTGCGCCACGAGCCTCAGATTGTCAAATGTAAACTCTTCACTAATGACGGCTCTCCAGCCGTCGGTACCAAATTTTACCGTCATAGTTCTCCAGCAATACCCGAGATGGGGTCTTATTCGTGGTACGATGCGCCGGATTATCGGCTTTTATGCGTCTCCGTATGAGAGGATAACGACCAGATCGTTGACGTTAGTCCCTGTAGGCCCTGTGACGATGAGATGAGGCTCCACCCTGCCCCGGCTCACTTCATCCAGCCGAGCAAAGAACGAGTAGCTCCCATTGTCCATCAGGTGAGCCATAGGGTTAATTCCATAGGATCGCGCCAATCGGGCAGTCTCACCCGTTACGACCGCGCCTGCCGCCGGCGTCGGCCCATCCTCCCCATCGGTGGAAAAGCTGAACACGGCCACATGGGGCTGTCGCTCCAGAGCTATTGCAGCCGATAAAGCCAACTCCTGGTTTCGCCCGCCAACACCTTTTCCGCGTATCGTCACGGTCGTCTCGCCGCCCATGATCAGGCATTGGCCAGGAGGTAAATCACGGGCGATACCGGCTGTCAGACGGCCGATCTCCCGCGCCTGCCCATCCAGATGGGTCGTCAAAACCTGACCCACGAATCCCAGGCGAATCGCCGCAACCAAAACCGCAGTCGCCGCACCACGCACATCGCCAACAATAAAATTCCTCACTGACGGCCGGGGCGCTTTGTGCAAATAGCGGGCCTGGTTGAGGGCCAACGCCAGCCGCCCCCACTCCTCACGCTCCAGTTGCCGGGCAATGTCATATCTACCCAGCACTTGCACGGCGCTGACGACCAAATCCTCGTCGGGAACCGTGGGGCCGGAGCCAATCATATTAAGGGGGTTGCCGACTACATCCGAGAGGATAAGGCCATAACAAGTTGCAGGGCTTGCAGCTCTGGCCAGTCCGCCGCCCTTGATGCGATCGACCGATCGACGCACAATATTAAATTCGTTGATGGTGCAGCCGCTCTTAAGCAGCAATTCCACCAGCTTGCGCCAATCTTCCAAAGGCATCAACGGCTGGGTCAATAGCGCCGATGTGCCGCCGGAGATCAGGCATAGCACCACATCTTCCCGACGCGCGGCCGACAACATCTCCACAACAGCCTTCGTTCCATCTATGCCTCGCTCATCGGGCACAGGATGACCGGCAGCGATGATCTTCACCGGTCTGCCGGCGAATTCATCTTCCCTGGCCACTCCAACTTCTCCTTGCCCGATGTCCTTTGTAATGATGATGCCCGCTTCCAGATCATCGCCCAGCACGCGTAAGGCGGCGCGCGCCATGGGAACGGCCGCCTTGCCCGAAGCAACAAGGAAAACTCGCCCCTGATCAAGGTCAATAGGTTCAATCTCGGGTTCGCGACCGATGGAAAGCGTTCGCCCCTCTTTCTTTAGAAAGCCGCTAACCGCCAACCCGGAATCGGCCGCGCCAATACCTGCGGTGACCAGTTCATCAACGTGTCGCCGATAATCAACGTACCTGGGCGGAGACGGGGGATTGAACATTATGGGCACACAGGAAGTATAGCACGGGGAGCACGGGCGCCCATCAGTCAGGTATCCAGCATTTCAAGATGAGCTGTGTCATTCAAACCGGCCAACCGGGCGTGCCCGTTTTCAATGGCAACTCGACTAATCGATGTGTTTTTGCCGACGACCAGTAATGAATGGCCGGATGGCGGCAAGCCCAGGAGATGAACCAATGTCGTGAGAATCATTCCCCCGTGGCTCACGACCACCACTGTCTGATCCTGGTGCTGAGTCAGCAAGTTCGAGCAACCGGCCAATGAGCGAGCTATTACGTCGGCTTGCGGCTCGGCACCGGGCACACCGGAGATCGGCCCTACCATCCGTGAAGCCCAGGCATCGGGAAATTGAAGGGCAATTTCTTCGGCCGTCAGCCCCTCAAGCGCTCCAAAACCGCGCTCGCGCCATAGAGAATCGTGGATGGGCTTGAGGCCGATTGCAGCGCCGATGATTTCAGCCGTCTCGGCTGCTCGAAGAAGATCCGAGGCATAGAGGCAATCGATCTTCCACTTTGAGAGACGCTGGGCCAGCAGCCGCGCCTGGCGACGGCCGCTTTCTGCCAATGGCGGGTTGGCGTGCCCCTGCCAACGTCGTACCTCATTCCACGTGCTTTGTGCGTGGCGAATGAAAATCAGTTGAGTAGTCATGGATTATCCAGTGATCGCGAAGGGGGGATATTTATCGGGTTGGGGTCGAGCCTAACTGGGCCAGGGCAGCACCATCAATCAGCGTGATCGGTTTATCGGCCGCCCATGACCGAGCTCCGTCCGAAATCTCGGCCGTCGTCACCAGGAAGCCGTGGACGACGCGCTCATGAAGCATCGTCCCGAATAATTCGCGCACGATTTCAGGCCCGATCGGATGACGATACCGCTTGCACTGGACGATCGCTCGCCGCCCGTCATTTCGGGAGAGCATCAGGTCAACGCCCAGATCGCCGGAGCGTCCGCGAACTTCCACCGTATATCCGCGCCGCTCGAATAGTTCGGCCACATAATGCTCAAAGGCCTTTGGGCTGAGGGCATAAAGTTCGTCAATTGACATTCCCTGGAACCCGGCATTGTTTTGGCGTCGCCTATACTGCCAAAATACGACGCCCCACAAAACAACTAACGTCAGCAAGCCCGCGGCCGTCAGTAAGCCAAGAAAATCGGCAACCCATGACGGCATCCGCAAGACAGCATCGGCCGCCACACCGTATCGCCATAACACCCACCCCACAAACAAGACCGACAGCAGGGAGAGCAGCCCGATAAGCCGCGAGGTCGGCCTCCCGGAATCAGGCTTCTCGCGAGTGAGGGTCGGCTGTTGCCGTGTCGTGGCGGATAGTCTGACAAACATAATGATTGACCGGACGGTATTGTATGTCGACCGGCGGAGATGCTCAAATTGATTCAGAACACCGCCAGTGTTATAGTTGCCATCAATATGGTGACAAAACGTCAACTGGGGCTGTTATTCATTCTCATGGGAGTGGGAGCCATCTTCGCTATGTTCGCCATTGATCTCATAGGCGCGGGTCAATTCCAGGGCATCGGGCCGGCCCAGCGCCAAGCCCTTGTCGTCGCCGGGCTGATTATTTTCGTCGGAGCGACCCTGCTCCCGTTAGGGAATCGCCCCGCCTAAACCTGATGGCCTGAATGAGGAGCATAACAATCCCCCATATCGTTCGAGCCGGCTATCCACCATGTCCTCTACGAACTCCATAACCAACCAACCTTTCCGGCAAAGAGCTTTGAGCCGGATTCCACAAATAGTAATTGGTCTGGCAGTTGCTGCATTCATCGGCTACCTCATTGTCTATCTCATCTATGCTGTCGAGCTATTTCGCTTTCCCTTCGATTATGATCAGGGGGAAGGTTTTGAATTGATGGACACGGTGTACTTCAGTCGGGGTGAATGGCCATACCGCGACAACGATACCTACCCGTTCTACTCCTCCAACTATCCACCTCTGTTCCATGTGGTCATCGTCCCGCTGGTATGGCTGTTTGGCCCCCAATATTGGACCGGCCGCCTGGTGAGCTTCCTGGGCACGATTATCACGGCCATGGCCATCGGCTATGCCGTCGCCCGCGGCCGAGGCCAACCCGACAAACAGGAGCGTCGTTACTGGCTGGCGGCCATCTCGGGCCTGGCATTCCTGGCGTCGAACTACGTCTATCATGTCGGCCCGCTCTTCCGGCAACATATGTTCATGGTCATGTTCGAAACGCTGGCGGTCGTCCTGCTGGCGATTACTGTCGAGCGCGAGGAGCGAGACGGCCGCCACTATAACGGGTCATTGCTAGGGGTGATGATCCTGCTGCTGGCCGCCGGCTACACCAAGCAACTGGCCTATGCCACGGTCGCGGCTGTCTTCATCTTCCTGTTCCTGCGCAATCCCAAGCGAGCAATACTCTGGGCAGTGCCTTTTGCAGCCGTCACCGGGCTGATATTTGTGGCGATCAACTTCGCCACAAACGGCGAATGGATGCTCAATACGGTAACGGCCAACCTTAACCCATTCGTTCCCGGCCAGGCAGAAGGCCTTTTCCGCCAATGGTTCCGGCTGCATACGCTCATCATCATAGTCTCGGCCATTTACGCCGTCTATCAGCTATACGCTACCCGACTGTCGATCTACGCCATCTGGTTTGTTGTCGCTACGGTCAACTCCATCACCGCCGGCAAGTGGGGCGCGGGTGAGTCCTATTTCGCCACAGCCATCGCCGCCGTCTGCATCCTGTCCGGCCTGGCTTTTCACCATGTGCTCGATTGGGCACAGTCGCGGGAATGGACGTCGGCCGCCCAGGCGCGCCGGGTCGCCATTATCCTGCCAACTACCATTGGCTTGCTCTACCTGTGGCAAGCGAGTCTCGTGTTCCATATGCCCACTCACACACCGCTGCTGGCCGGAATCGCACGGGCATTGGGGCAGCCGACCGAAGTCATGATCGCGCCACAAACGTCATGTTCGGCCGTTCGGCTCCCGGAGAGCATCCCCTATGTCGATCGGGCCGGTGTCTCGTTGCTGGGC
>DAOMSB010000157.1:0-4980 GCA_035446145.1 Promineifilum sp. (SeqCode)
CCGATTGTGGCCGGCTGCCCCAATTTTGTTTTGTAGGCCGATGGATCACTCGCCGCTCCTTCATCCATGATTCGGATCTCGGGGGGGACGCGCGATTCGGTGGGCATCACGATCCACAGAATGATGTACATCGCCAGACCGACACCACTGGCCAGAGACAGGATGACGAATGCCAATCGCACCAGAACCGGATCAACCCCCAGGTAAGCGGCCACGCCGCCGCACACCCCGGCGATCATCTTGTCTGTTTCGCTGCGCATCAGTCTTGTTTGCTGCATACCGACTACCTCCACGATCTCAATATTTATCTTCTATACGCTGACGCAGCACCAAAGTTGCGACCCATTTTCGAGGCGAATAGTCGAATATACACATATGAGAAGAGGATGACCGGGAAGCAATGCCTATGGAATCGAAGGGCCTTTTTGTTATACTGTGGGATTATAGGAAAGGATAATATTGCTGCCTGTACGTTGATGCGACAGGCCCAGTATTAACTGCATAGTGACCGTATTGTGAATATTCAATTGACCGATACCTGGAAAGAAGGGCTTGCGCGGCTTATCCGTCGCCGGCCGTTCAAGGGGTTGCTGGCCTGGGGAGTACGACTGATTGTCCCGCGCCAAAGGGTCGGTGTTGCGTTGGTCACTTTTAACGAGAACGAGGAAGTTTTGTTGTTGCGCCATGTGTTTCATACAGCCAGCTCCTGGGGGCTTCCGGGCGGGTGGTTGAACCGAAATGAATCTCCCCAGGACGGGCTTGTTCGCGAGCTTGGTGAGGAGACGGGTCGAGAACTGATCATCGGCCCGCCCATTCAGGCAGCCCACGAAGGCCCGCCATCCCATATCGTGATGGCTTATCTCGGTTGGTTGCAACCCGGCCCCATGCGTTTGAATTCTGAAATTATCGAGGCTCGCTGGTTCGATCTTGACCGGCTGCCGCAACCGCTCTGGTCATTCACGGAATCCGCCATTTCGGCGGGCCTGTCGCTTAAACGATTGCTGGCTGACGAGCCTGTCGCGCAATAACACGAATACTGTATGAACCGCAACGCATCCCCCGGGCTTGGTCAATGGATCACCGTCTCCATCATGGTGGTGGTTTCGCTGTTCCTGCTGTACAAGCTCTATCAGTATGCCGGGACGCGTACCGAGTTTCCCACCGGACTGACGATCGGCGGGGTCGATGTGGGCCAGATGAACCCGGACGAAGCGCGCGCCAAGCTGACGGCTACATTTATCGACGCGCCGGTGACGTTGTATCATGGCGAGGACAGGTTCGATCTGGTGCCGTCCCAGGCGGAGTTCACCCTGGATTTCGATACGATGCTTACGGCGGCCGACAAGGAACGTACCGGGCAGGATTTCTGGTCGGGGTTCTGGGGCTTTTTATGGGGTCGCCCGATTGAGGTCAACGCTGTGCCGCTCGTCGCGACTCATAATCGCGAGGCGCTGCGCAACTATCTGGAAGAGATCAAGAGCCTGGTGGACTTGCCCGCCCAGCCACCCCAACCCGTCCCCGGCAGCATGAGCTTCGCCTATGGCACGCCGGGCACCACGACCAATATTGAGGCCAGCTTTGCCGATATTGAGGCGGCTCTCTATCGCCCGAACACGCGTGAAGCGCGGCTGATCATTGAACCCAAGAACCCCGAGCGGCCGAATATTAATTTGCTGACGCGCTTGCTCGTCAATCGCTTGCAGGTGTTCGAGCAGGATACAGGCGGTATGGCCGGCGTGTTTATCATGGATCTGGCTACGGGGGACGAAGTCAACATCAATAGCGATGTGCCTGTCACGGCCATTGATTTGATGAAGCTCCCGATTGTGCTTGAGACGTACAATACGCTTAGCCAATTGCCGACGCTTTCGCAGCGCCAACTGATCTCCAATACGCTGGTTATCAATCCCGATAATACCAGCGCCAACGAGCTTTTAACTTTCATCGGCGGCGAGGAGGGGCCTTACGTTGGGGCGGAGCGAGTGACGGCCGCCATGCAGCGTTTGGGGCTGGTCAACACGTTCATCATGGCTCCTTATGATGCAGCCTTGCCGGCCGGAAAGCGGACACCGGAGACGCCGGGCAACTCAGTGGAAGGCCTGCGCACGAACCCCGGCGCCACGATGCAGACGACGGCCGAGGATATCGGCACCCTGTTATCGATGATTTATTATTGCGCCACCGGGCAGGGTGGGGCGTTGGTCGCGGCTTTTCCGGCCAACGATTGGCAGCGTGAATGTCTGGAGATGCTCGATTATATGGAGCGCAACCGGATTGGCGCTCTCCTTGAGGAGGGCATCCCCGGCGAAACGACTATCGCTCACCGGCATGGCTGGGTTGGCGACACGCACGTGGACGCGGGCATCGTCTTCAGCCCCAGCGGGGACTATGTCATCGTCGAGATCATGTATCGACCCGAATGGCTGGAATGGGAGTTGAGCGCGCCGCTCATTGCCGACGTCTCCCGCGCCGCCTATAACTACTTCAACTTCGACGCGCCCTATCTGGGCCAGACCAGTGCGGTCAATAACTGAGAAGACCGGCATGTTGAAGGCTCTCCGCCGAATCCTTTTGATCGCCCTGCTCGTCGTGGGCGCGGCCTATCTGCTCTACCAGGGCTTTTTGTTCTGGCGAGCGATGGACAAGCTGCCGCCTACGGCCATCGTGGCCGGGGTGCCGGTCGGCGGCCTGACGATGGACGCGGCTCGCGACGCCATCAATGAGAAATTTAATGCGCCATTGTGGGTCTATAATGGCGAGCAGCGCGCGGCCGAGCTTCTGCCCCGCGATGTTGGGTTCAGCATCGACACCGAAGGCATGCTGGCCGAGGCGAAGGCGGAATGGGAGCAGCAGGAGATGTGGTTACGTTATGTCGAGTTTGTCCTCGGCATCTCGCCCAAGCCCATCGTCGTCTATATCCGGGCACGCCATGATGATGCTGCCTTGCGAGGTCAGTTGGACTTGATCTCCGACTTCATCGACCGTCCGGCCCAAGGCCCGCAACTTCTCTCCGATACCAGCGAGATTCAACCCGGCCGGCCGGGAACGATCACAGATCGAGAGACGACCATGTACGGGCTGCGCTCGGCCCTTTATGATCCGGAGAATCGGCGGGTTGATATGACGCTGATTGAGGAACCTGCGCCCGAATGGGATATGCGCGTTCTTCAGGAAGCCATCGAAAATCAGTTGGCTTCGTTCGATGGCTTTGCCAGCGTGTTCATCCTTGACCTGCAAACCGGCGAGGAAGTGCGGATTAACTCCGATGTGGCCGTGTCGGCCCTCAGCATCATGAAAATTGCCATCTTTGTCGAGGCTTATCGCACGCTGGATAATCCCCCTACGGCATTCGAGCAGGAGCTATTCTTCAGCACGGCGACGGCGTCGAGCAACCATAGCGCGAACCTGTTGCTGCACCTGATCGCCGGGGAAGATAATACCTATGAGGGTGCGGCAGTTTTGACTGATGAAATGCACGAGATGGGGATGGTCAACAGCTTCATGGCCATTCCGTATGATGCCGTCGCTGTCCCTTCACGGCCCAGCACCTATGTGACCCCGGCGAACCAAAATCCGACGATCGACACCAGACCCGACCCTTCCATGCAGACAACGGCCGAGGATATCGGCAGTTTGCTGGCTATGCTCTACTATTGCGCCAAGGGCGAAGGCGGCTTGCTGGCTGTCTATCCGGGCGAGATCACCCAGGAAGAATGTCAGGCCATCGTTGATTTGATGGTTCAGAACGTTGAGGGCAACCTGATTCGTTTTGGCGTGCCTGATGGCGTGCGCGTCTCCCACAAGCACGGCTGGAGCTTCAACGAACACGGCGACGCGGGGATCGTCTACTCTCCCGGCGGTGATTTCGTCATCTACACATTGTTGGCGCAGCCGGAGAGTGATTGGCTATCATCGGAATACAGCTTCCCGTTCCTGTGGGAGATCTCGCGCGCAGCCTATAACTACTTCAATCCCGACAAGCCGTTTGAAGGCCATTCCGCGGTCGAGTTGGAGCGGCGGGAATCGATTCGCGCCGGACAATAATCGGCGCAGGTGCGCCTGTAATCTTGGCCAACCCGTTGAAGGGATGGCATCTCACCCCATCATTGAATATAAGGAGAGTGAAATGGAATATCGACGCCTCGGCCGCACCGGCCTGAAGGTCAGCACGATTTGTCTGGGCACGATGCAGTTTGGCTGGTCGACCGACGAACCGACTGCTCATGTCGTCATGAGCCGTGCTGTGGAGATGGGCATCAACTTCATTGACACCGCCGATGTTTATAGTCGCTGGGTGGATGGCAACCCCGGCGGCGTGGCCGAGACCCACATCGGTAACTGGCTGGCGAGCGGCGCCGTCTCGCGCGACCGGCTCGTCATCGCTACCAAGGTCAGGGGGACAATGGGCGACGGGCCAAATGATAAAGGCCTCTCGCGCAGTCATATCATGAACGCCGTCGAGGCCAGCCTGCGTCGCCTGAAGACTGATTATATCGATCTGTATCAGACCCATTCCTTCGATCCGGAGACGCCGCTCGATGAGACATTGCGGGCATTGGACGATCTGGTGCGCGATGGCAAGGTGCGCTATATAGGCTGCTCCAACTATCCTGCTTGGCAGCTGGCCAAATCCCTGTGGATCAGTGACCTGCGCAATCTGGCGCGCTACGACAGCGTTCAACCCCACTATAGCTATGTCCATCGCGCCGAATTCGAGCGCGAGCTGCAGCCGTTGTGCCTCGATCAGGGGGTTGGCGTGATTCCCTACAGCCCGTTAGCCGCCGGCTTCCTGACCGGCAAATACCGCCGCGATGCGCCCTTGCCGGACTCGAAACGGGTCGAGAGCATCCAGCGGCGCTTCATGACTGAGCGCGGCTTCGCGGCCGTGGACAAACTGGAAGCGGTCGGCCAGGCCCACGACGCCACCATCGCCCAGACGGCTATCGCCTGGGTGCTGGCCAATCCGGCGGTCACGTCGGC
>DAOMSB010000158.1:0-4939 GCA_035446145.1 Promineifilum sp. (SeqCode)
TGTCAAACGGCCGGCTGGCGCGTTCGGGGTCATCGTTAAAATGGGTGGACAGGGCGCGCATGGCCCCGAAGCCGGCAATGGCCGAGACGTGAATCAGCCCCTCAACACCGCCGGCGAGCATCATGTCGGCCGCGCCGCGGCGAATGAACTCGGCCCCCTCGCCGATGGTCTGCGTCCCTGTGGCGCAAGCGGCCACAATGGTACTGAGCGGGCCGGTCGAGCCGGTCGTCAGGCTCACGTGGTGCGTGGGCATGTTGCACAGGAACATCGTCATGCCGAACGGATTGACAGCGCGAAAGCCGCGCTCGTTGAAGGCGTCGATCTCGGCAAACGCGCGCTCCATGCCGCCGGCGGCCGTGCCCACAAGCACACCAACGCGGTCGGGGTCGGGCACCTGCTCGGGCAACCCGGCATCGGCCACCGCCATTCGCGCCGCGGCCACAGCCAGTTGCGAGGCGCGCGACATACGTCGGGCCTCCTTGAAATCCATATAGTCACGGGCGACGAAGTTTTTCACCTCGCCGGCGATTTGCGTGGGTAGCTCGCTCGCGTCGAATTGGGTGATACGGGTGATGCCGGAGCGTCCGGCCATCATGTTCTCCCAGCTCTCTTCGACGGTATTGCCGAGCGGGCTGAGCATGCCCATCCCGGTTACAACAACGCGCGGTCGCCCGCGCGCATCCAAAGTCTCATTGCTCATAAAGTTCCTTTTAGACGAAACATCTCCAGTGTAAGGCGTAAGGAAAGAAGTTAATATCTTACACCTTTGCCTTCTCGTGTCATTGCATTGAATTCCTCTCTACTTCACGCCCTCGGCAATCGCGGCAACGATGCCGCCATCAACCACCCGCCGCGCCTGGCCGATGGCCTGCTGGACGGCATAGGCGTTCGAGCGGCCATGGGCGATAATTACAACCCCGTTGACGCCCATAAGTGGCGCGCCGCCAACTTCATCGGGGTTGAACTCGTCGCGCACGCGCTTGAAGGCCGGGCGGGCCAACGCGCCGCCAATCTTGGTCAGCGTACCGGCCATGATGTTTCTGCGAATGGCTTCGATCAGATAGCTCGCGACTGCCTCGGCCGTCTTCATCATGACGTTGCCGGTGAAGCCGTCGACAACAGCCACATCGGCCGCGCCGCGCACAAACTCCTTCGGCTCGATGTTGCCGACATAGTTCAGGCCGCTGGCTTCCATGAGCGGAATCGTTTCCTTGATAAGCAGATTGCCCTTGCCCTCTTCCTCGCCATTGGAGATGAGCGCCACACGCGGCCGATTGATGCCGTGCATGCGCTCCATATAGATGCTGCCCATCATGCCGAATTGCAGCAGATATTCCGGCTTGGCGTCGGCGTTGGCCCCGTTGTCGATCAGCATGGGTTTGGTGTCGATGGGGAAGACGACGCCCAGGGCCGGGCGCAGCACGCCCGGAATGCGGCCGAGTCCGGTCTGGCGCAAGGTGGCCGTGGCCAGGATGGCTCCGGTGTTGCCCGCACTGACGAAGGCATCGGCCGCGCCCTCGCGCACCAGCCGCAGACCGACATGAATCGACGACTCGCGCTTGTTATGGGCCGACGCGCTTGGCGAATCCTTCATGCCGATCTCCTCGGCGGCGTGGACGATCTCGATGCTCAGCCCCTTGGTGTCATGGGCGGCCAACTCCGCCTCGACCAGCGGCTTGTCACCCGCCAGGATGATCGTATCGCCAAACTTGCGCGCGGCCATCACCGCTCCGGCCACATCGGGGCCGGGTCGCTCATCACTGCCCATCGCATCGACTACTATACGCATACTTGTCTACTCTTTTTGCAGGATAATAGCGGGAATTCTATCACAATCGGCCCGGCTGCAGAAAAAGGGGCGCGCTACCACCCGTCATCCGGTTCTCTGCATTCTGCATGGATTTCTTGCAGCAGTCGTCGGTCAATGGTCGCCGGTCCGCAGTTGTCGGCCAATAGTCGCCGATCATTGATCTCGCTCGGCGGCCATCATCCGCGACAGACGATTGGGTCGGATGGCCTGACCATGGCGCAGGGCATAGAGCCGGGTGAACTCCGCGCCATAGAGCAGAAGTTGAGCCGAGTAATAAATCCACAAAAGCAGGATGATGAGCGATCCGGCCGCGCCGTAGATCGATCCGGTGTTGCCAAGAGCCAGGAAGATCGCCAGAACGATCCGGCCGATGAGGAACAACACCGCAGTTACCGCTGCGCCGACGGCCGCGTCGCGCCAACGAATCTGTGCATCGGGCAAGACCACGAAGACAAGCAGGAACGCGACAAACGTCAGGCCGGGGATGATCAGGCGACCCAACTGGGGCAGGAGAAGGTACGCATCGGGAAACAACGCCTCGAAGCGGACCTCAACAGTCGACAGCGCGGTCTCGGCAATGACAGCCAGGGCCAGAGCCGTGCCCAGCAGGAACACTCCGAGGAAGGGGATAGCCCGGTAGCGAGCCAGCAGCAACCATTCGCGGAGATTCGCCGGTCGCACGTTGGTGATGCCCCAAATGAGGTTGAGGGCAGTTCGCAATTGTCCAAAAATGCCGGCCCCGGAAATGAGCAAGGCAACAATGCTCACGATCGTCACGGTCTGACTCAGGGTTTGATTGCGCAGCGTTGTGACGATCCCGTCGATATAGTCGGCCGATTCGCCGCCCATCAGGTATTGTAGTTGGGATGTGACCTGCTCTTCGGCCAATGTGCGGTCAATGAAAAAGCCGGCGATGCTGATCACAAACACCAGCAGCGGCGCAACCGAAAAGACCATGTAATAGGCCAGCCCCGCGGCATAGATCGACGCCTGATCATTCCGAAACGCCAGGAATGCATCCTTGAATAACAGGAAGATTGATTTCAGATAGGGCATTTTATGGACGACAGACGACAAACCGTTGGCCACTATCTTCCGTGATTCCTAATTCGTAATTCCTGATTCCTGATTCACACCCCCGCCAGTGCTTGCTTCAGATCGGCGATCAGGTCGTCGGGATGCTCGATGCCGACGGAGAGACGCACCAGCCCGGGATCGACGGCGAACCCGGCGGCGGCCGCTTCCGGCCCGGCCACCGAGGCATGGGTCATGGCCGAGGGCAGCTCAATGAGCGACTCGACGCCGCCCAGCGATTCGGCCAGCGCAAACAGCCGCGTGCGCAGCGCCACCGTCCGGGCGGCCGCCGCGCCGCCACGCACCAGAAACGACACCATGCCGCCCGGCCCGGTCATCTGCCGGCGGGCCAGCTCGTGCTGCGGGTGGCTCTCCAGTCCAGGGTAGATGGCCTGCTCGACGGCGGGGTGGTCTTCCAGGAAACGGGCCACGGCCAGCCCATTGTCGCAATGGGCGCGCATGCGAATGCCCAGCGTCTTGATGCCGCGCAGGGTCAGGAAGCAGTCCATCGGCCCCGATACCGCGCCGACCGCCTTCTGCAAGAACTTGAGCCGCTCATGGGCGTCGGGGTCGTTCATGATGATCGCCCCGCCGACGACGTCAGAATGGCCGCCCAGGTACTTGGTCGTGGAATGGACGACGAAATCGGCCCCAAGAGCCAGCGGCCGTTGCAGCGCGGGCGAGGCGAAGGTATTGTCTACCGCCACCCAGACCCCGGCGGCGCGCGCTGCCTCGCTGACGGCGGCGATGTCGGTCAGGCGCAGCGTCGGGTTGGTCGGCGTCTCCAGCCACACGAGGCGGGCCGGCCCGCCGGCCAGCGCGGCGCGAACGGCGTCGGTGTCGGACGTATCCACGTAGCCGAAGATGATGCCATAATCGGCCAGCACCTTGTCGAACAGACGGAATGTGCCGCCATAGAGGTCGTTGCCGCAGATAACCCGCTCGCCGGGCTTGACGAGGCGCAGCAGCGTGTCGATGGCGGCCAGGCCCGACGAGAAAGAGAGGCCATAGCGGCCGCCCTCCAGCCCCGCCAGCGCCTCCTCCAGCGCCGAGCGCGTCGGGTTCCCGGCGCGGGAGTAGTCGTAGCCCTTGTGCTCGTTGACGTCGGTCTGGACGAAGGTCGAAGTCTGGTAGATGGGGGTCATGATCGCGCCGGTGGCCGGGTCGGGATGGACTCCGGCGTGGACGGCGATAGTTTCGAAACGGTCGTGGGTGGGATTGGTCATAGAGGATCTCCAATTAGCGAATGGTGGTAGTTTTCGGCGCGGATGTCATTGTATCATATCCATAAGCTGTAGAGCGATTTGGCAAATCGCTTGCGATTTGGCAAATCGCTTCTACCGGAGAACTGCCGATGAAAATTCGTCCCGACAAAACAACTTGCATCATCCTCTTTATTTTGGCGCTCCTCGTAGCCGGTTGCCGGGCCACGGCCGACCTGGGCGGGACTTCATGGCAATTAACGGCCTATGGCCCGGCCGACGCGCCGCTCGATGCCGAGGCCCCGGCGTCTATACAGTTTGAGGATAACGGCCGATTGGGTGGATTTACCGGCTGCAACACCTTCTTCGGGCATTACCGGGTGGATGACGGGCAAATCTCGCTGCGCGACGGCGAGTTGACGTTCACTGTAGTAGACTGTGATGCTTCCACGCCGGAAGGGAGGCAAGATGAATTCTTCCGTGCCTGGTTGACCGATATCGGCGACTATTCACAAACGGACGATGGCCTTCAGCTTGTTTTTGATGAGGGGCGACAGATCGCCGTTTATGTGCCGGCGGATTAGCCCACGTGTAGAGCAGGCATTCCTGTCTGCGAAGAGGCGCAGACAGGAATGTCTGCTCTACGGTATATGGTAATGGTTCATGTCGGCAATGATATCTTCAACAATCTCCCCCTCGTCCAGCAGCAAATCCAGATAGCCGATCAGCATCCACAACCCCGCCACCCGACTCCCCGGCGGTTGGTGAGCGTACATGATCTCCAGCAGTTCGGGGATAGTCGATTGCCCCTCGCGGATGAGTTCCAGGCATTGCGCCTTGCGCCCGGCGATAC
>DAOMSB010000159.1:0-4919 GCA_035446145.1 Promineifilum sp. (SeqCode)
CGCGTGCGCACCGGCAGCGACGGCCACCCGTGGATCGGCCGGGCCATTGCCGGCGGCGCGAGCCTGATTCTGGCCCAGCGCTCCCCGGCCGAACTGGGCCTGGTCATTCCGCCGGGCGTCGGCTGGCTGCTGGTCGATGACACGGCCGAGGCGCTGGCCTGGCTGTCGGCCGCGTGGGAGGGCTTCCCCAGCCGCGAACTGGTGGTCATCGGCATCACCGGCACCGACGGCAAGACGACGACGGCCAACATCCTGTTCGCCATCCTGCGCGCCGCCGGGGTGCGCGCCGGGCTGCTCAGCACCATCAAGGCCGACATCGGCGGGGCCGAAGAGCTGCTGGAGCTGCATGTGACCACGCCGGAGTCGCCGGTGGTGCAGCGCTATTTGCGGCGGATGGCCGACGCGGGGCTGACCCATTGCGTGCTGGAGACGACGTCCCATGCGCTGGCCCAGCATCGGGTGGCGGCCGTCGATTTCGACATGGCCGTCGTGACCAATATCACCCATGAGCATCTGGACTACCACGGCGGCTATGAGGCGTATTTCGCCGCCAAGCGCCACCTGTTCGAGTACCTGCTGCAGGACATCATCCACGTGCCGACGACCAACCGGCGCAAGGTTGAGCTGCGGCGGACGGCGGTGCTGAATCGCGACGACGGCTCTTTTGCGCGGCTGGATGCGTTTCTGGCCGGGCGGCCGGTGGATGTGGCCCGCTATGGGCTGGGCGATGGCCAAGCGCCGGCCGACGACGAAACGCCGGCTGCGACGGCGTCGGATATCGCCTATGGGCCGCAAGAGACGGCGTTGACGTTCCATTTGGCCGGGGAGCGGCCGCTGGCGGTGCGCGCGCCGCTGCCGGGGGCGTTCAATGTCTACAACATGCTGGCGGCGGCAGCGGCGGCGCGGGCGCTGGGCGTCGACGGCGAGGCCATTCGCGCGGGGATCGAGGGGCTGACGTATCTCAGCGGGCGCATGGAACGCATCGATCGCGGCCAGCCGTTTCTGGTGGTGGTCGATTTTGCCCACACGCCCAACGCGCTGGATCGGGCGATTGCCGCGGCGCGGGGAATGATTCAGGGAAAGGGAGAAGGGGAGTTGGGGAGCAGGGGAGCCGGAGAGCCGGAGAACCGGGACGATCTCCCTTTCCCCCCCTCTCCAGAGGGTCGCGTCATCGCCGTTTTCGGCAGCGCGGGCAAGCGGGATGTGGAGAAGCGGCGATTGATGGCCGACATTTCGGCGCGGGCGGCCGACCTGACTGTTCTGACGGCCGAAGACCCGCGCACGGAGTCACTCGACGACATTCTGGCGATGATGGCCGGAGCGGCAACGGCAGCCGGCGGCGTCGAAGACGAAACCTTCTGGCGCGTGCCCGACCGTGGCCGGGCGATCTATCTGGCGCTGGAGCTGGCCCAACCGGGCGACGTGGTGCTCATCTGCGGCAAGGGGCATGAGCAGTCGATGTGCTTCGGCACAGTGGAATATCCCTGGGACGACCGCACGGCGACCGCCGCCGCCCTCGATGCCTGGCGCGAGGGGCGCCCGATGGGGGATTTGGGGTTGCCGACTTTTGGGGAGTGACGACCGCGACTCCTGTCGCGCGACGACAGCAAGACGACGGCCGGCCGACGACTGCCGCAAGAGGGCGCTCTTCATTCGTCACTCGCCATTATAATCGGCACAAACCCTTTCCAGGCGGGCGCAATGGGGGTCGGGGTGGGGGTGACGGCGGGGCCGACGTGGAACGTGTGGCGGTGGGTCGTCCCGTTGAAGTCGGCTTCGAACTGCCAGGCGCCGGCCGGCGCGTCCGCGGGCAAGTTGTAGGCCCACCACCAGTATGATGTGGTGTAATGGGGCTGGGCGATGGCGTGGCTCCATTGGGTGAAGATGGAGCCGTCGGGCTGGATGATGCGGAAGGCGGTCGGCTTGCCGGCCACCAGATCGCGGTAGTAGGCCAGGAATGTGACCCGATCGCCGGGCTGAAATTGGGTGGCTTCATTGGGCGTGTCGGGGTTGGGGCAGCTCCCCCAGGTGGGGGCCTTCGTCCCTGTCGCCAGCCGGTTGATGGCTGAGTCGTAGTAGTTGCGCTGCTGGATCCACCACGAGCCGCCGGGCAGCTGGTTGCACTCGCCGACATAGGGGTCGGTCAGCGTTCCATTGTCGTATAACTCGAAGTGCAGGTGCGGGCCGGTGGAGTTGCCGGAGCTGCCGACCGTGCCCAGATACTCCCCCGCGGCCACCGTCGCGCCTACGCCTTTGGGCGTCAGCGAGTCGCGCTTCAGATGGCCGTACCAGGCCACCGAGCCGTCGGCGTGGCGCACGTAGACGGCGTTCCATTTGTTGCTGTTGAGGGTGCAGCTGCGGTCGAAGTTGCCGTCGCTGCGGCCGATGATGACGCCGGGAGCCGCGGCCACCACTTCCACATCCCCGGCATCCATCTTGTTCCAGGCGAACGGCCACAGGAAGAGGTCGGTGCCCTGGTGGTTGTAGCCGGAAGGGCTGTCATAGGTGCGGCCGCCGCAGGCATAATCGAGCCGCTGGTTGGGGAAGGCGGGGTTGTGGTCCATGAAGCCGGAGACGGCGTGATAGCCGGGATCGGCGAAGCCCGCGCGGGGCCGCAGCGGCCAGTCCAGCGTCACCTGGGCCGAGGCGCGGGGATCGGGCGCGGGCAGCAGCCCTGTGGCGCTCAGGCGCGCCGTGTTGGCGGCCAGCATCGCCTCGATCTCCGCCCGTTCGGCGTCGCTCATGCGGTCGGCCGTGGGCAGCACATACTCGCCGCCGCCCGACGCGACCGCCGCCGGGCGCTCGGCCGGCCCGCCCGCGGCCGCCCCGGCGACGAGGAGCGTTATGAGGGCGAGGAGGAGGTACGAAGTACGAAGTACGAAGTATGAAAGGCGGGGCTTTTTCGTACTTCGTACTTCGTACTTTGGTTGCGCGGTCGTCTTCTTCCTCATTCCCCTATTCTAGCCCGTCCCGCCGCGTTGGGGCGTGTCCAATTAAGCAAATAATCAGATCAACAACCCGTGGAGGGGCGGGACACAAATCAGTCACGTATCCGCCGCTGTTAAACAAACCCTGTTGCAACCCGGGGACGGGTTGCAACAGGGATCCGGCGGCCGCGTCAACCGGCTTTTGAATATTTACAAATTAATCACGTATACGCTCCGGCGGATTGAAATCCGCTGCTGATAGACAAAACCGGTTGAAACCGGTTGCCGGCAGAGGCGGCAACCGACTTCAGTCGGTTTGGCATAACAGCCGCGGGATTCATCCCGCGCTTGATTGATACGTGATTATTTTGTTAACATGCAACAGCCGGTTTTGCCTGCCGGCGGCGGGATTGATCCTGCCTGCTGCGAACAAAAGCCCCCTGCTCCCTTTCTCCCTTTCTCCCCTTCTCCCTTTCCCCCCAATCGTGCCCAATCCATGAATTAAGCATATAATTGCCATGGTTTAATCACCGGCACATTACCCTGCGACCACCCGCTCCTATGATTGATGAAAAGACGGTCTGGGACGACATCTGGCCGGTTGTCGAGCAACTCATCTCCGCCACCGTTGCCGAAGATTCCCGGACTTTGCGACAACTCCTGTACCCCCATGGCCAGGCGGCCGACGCGCTGGAGCTGTTCGGCCCGGTGGTGTTCGATATCCTGCTGAAGACGGTGCTGGGCCGCGACCGGTTGGGGCTGACGCGGGCGATTGAGGGGGACGGCGGCGAGACCGCCTTCATCGAATACGCCTGGCCCGACCCGGCGACGCAGGGCAGCTATACGGCCGTTGACGTGGTGGCTGTGCGGCTGGCTCATGGCGATGCCGGCTGGCGCGTGGTGGAGATTAACCCCGCGGCGGCCGACCTGCCGCTGAACAGCATGCGGGCGACGAGCATTCTGGCCGGGATGCAGGTGATGAACGAGGACGGCAAGCTGCCGTCGGAGCCGTGGGTGCTGCCCGTGGCGCTCTATGCCGGGGTGCTGCAGCTGCCGTTGCAGCCCACGGCCGCGGCCGATCCGGTCGAGGCGCTGCTGTTGCCCGGCCTGCAGGCGCGGGGGTTCGGCTTTTTGCCGCAGATGCTGGCCCGTCGCCTGTGGCGCGATTTCGTCGCGGCGGCAAGCGCGGGGAACGACCCGACTGACCGGGGCGACTTTGACCCGGCCGACCGGCCGGGGGCGTGGGCGGCGGCGGTGGAGCTGATCATGGGCGAGCAAACGAATCGTGGCGAGACCCAGGCCGCCGTCGGCCGCCATTATCGCGCTTCGCTGGGGGCGGTGGCCGGCCGAGTCCAACAAATCCGGCGCGCGCTGAACATCGAAGGATTCGACGCGCGCTACAGCGACTTTAGTACCACGGAAATTGTCTATAAGGAGTCAGACGAATGAACAAGAAGACCGTTACCGATATTGACGTCAACGGAAAGAAGGCTTTTGTGCGGGTGGATTTCAACGTGCCGCTGAGCAGCAAAGATCCCGCCGCTCATATCACCGTCACCGACGACACGCGCATCCGGGCCGCGCTGCCGACGCTCAACTATCTGCTCGACCACGGCGCGGCGCTCATCCTGGCCTCGCATCTGGGGCGGCCCAAGACGGCCGACGACGTGCAGTTTGCCATGAAGCCGGTGGCCGCTAAATTGCAGGAAGTCATCGGCCGGCCGGTGAAATATGTCCCGGCGGTGATGAGCGACGAGGTGAAGGCGGCGGCGGCGGCGCTGCGGCCGGGCGATATCCTGCTGCTGGATAACACGCGCTTCCACCCCGGCGAGAAGAAGAACGACGCGCAGCTGGCGGCCGATTTCGCTTCGCTGGCCGACGTCTATGTCGATGACGCCTTCGGCAGCGCCCACCGGGCCGACGCCAGCGTCGACGGTGCGGCCTACGCCATGCGGGCCAAGGGCGGCCCGGCCGTCTCCGGCTTCCTGATGA
>DAOMSB010000160.1:0-4911 GCA_035446145.1 Promineifilum sp. (SeqCode)
TTGCGCAAGGCCAGCCATCCGGCAATCAAACCCAACGCCACCATAAAGGCAACGACCCAGAACAGAAGTGTGGAGCGTTTCTCTTGAACGACACTGGTGAATTCCGAACGAGCAGGCTCTTCAGCCAACTCGATTGGGGCTTCCTCAGAAGGTTCGAGAATTTCGAACGCGACAGGAGATGAATCGTGGGACGGTGAGACAGATGTAGCCACTTCCCGTGGCGCGCCACACATCAAGCATCGTGTCGCTCCATCAGGAACAATGCTGTCACAACGCGGGCACCGATATTCGGTATCATCTTCTTGCAGGTTTTTCTTTCGCTTACTCATTCCAGACCTTTGCCGACCGCGCATTATAGCTGTCGGAAGGGCGCATCCCAAACCGGGGTCACTTGGCGCTCATAATCCCTTCCCAAGCGTTATTCTGATACAATACAAGGTTATACGGAATGACGATCATTTCATGATATCGTCGCCCGATTGATCGGCAAACCCCGACGGGCCATGGCCCCATCGCAGCCAATGACGATCGGCCGTAGAAAGCGACCAAGCCCGGAGCCTGCAACCCGCACCTTCCGCCCGATCGCGTAATTTACAGCCACAAGATAGGACCTATTTCTATGACTGATCTTGGAACATCCTACCTGGGCCTCGCCCTGAAAAACCCTTTAGTCGTCTCATCAAGCCCCCTGACCTATGAACTTGACAGTTTGAAGCGTCTGGAAGCCGCCGGTGCGGGCGCAATCGTCCTCTACTCCTTGTTCGAAGAGCAGATCGAACTCGCCGAGATGGGCTTCACGAGCTACTACAAACAACATGCCGATGAACTGCCCGAGGCGCTACGACACGTCGCCAATATGAAGGAATATAACCAGGGAGCCGGCAGATATCTCGCCCATATTTATCAGGCCAGGCATGCCCTGTCGATCCCCATCATCGGCAGCCTGAACGGTTATTACAGCAGCGGCTGGACCCGATATGCGCGACTCATTGAAGCCGCGGGCGCCGATGCGCTTGAACTCAACATCTACTACCTGCCCACGAAAGCTCATATCACGGCCGACGAAGTCGAGCAGATGTATATTGATCTGGTGCGCGATGTGACTGCATCGGTGCGTATACCGGTATCGGTGAAACTCAGCCCCTATTTCAGCGCGATGGCCAATTTCGCGCATCGACTGGTGGGAGCGGGCGCGCATGGCCTCGTCTTGTTCAACCGGTTCTACCAACCCGATTTCGACATCGTCAACCGGGCGATCATTCCCAGCCTCGATCTGAGTACATCCAGCGAGTTACGGCTGCGCTTGCGGTGGGTTGCCTTGCTGGCGCAGCACATCAAAGCCGATTTGGCGATTACCGGTGGCGTCCATACGGTCGAGGATGTGGTGAAGGGATTGATGGCCGGCGCCAACGTGGTGATGATGACTTCGGTATTGATTCAGAACGGCATCGATTACCTGAAAACCTTGACCGATGGTCTCGCCGGCTGGCTTGATGCAAATGCCTATCATTCAGTCAGCGAAATTCGCGGGCTGCTGAGCCATGCGCAAATCGGAGATTCGGCCGCTCTGGAACGAGCCAACTACCTGAACGTATTACGCACGGCTGCCACCAAGGATGAAACAAAATAAGCTCTCGGCCTACCGGGAGACCTCCAGGAGATGACAATGTCTGTAACCTTGCATATTAACGGGCAAGATCAAGAGCTACATGCCAACACCCAGGACAACCTGCGCGATACCCTCCGTGATGCCGGATATATGAGTGTCCGGTTTGGCAGCCATTCGGGCGAGACGGGCGCGGCCGCGGTATTAGTCGACGGGCGCCTCATCAGCACAGACGCCATGGTCGTTGGGCAGGTTGTCGGCCATCGTATTGAAACCATCGATAGTTTGAACTCCCGCGTCGGCGAGTTGCACCCTCTGCAGCAAGCGTTTATCGAGACGGGGGCCATCCAATCCGGCTATTCGACCCCGGCGATGATCCTTGCCGCCAAGGGGCTGCTTGACCGGAATCCGAACCCAACCGAGGCTGAAGTTCGCGATGCGCTATCGGGGGTCTTGTGCCGTGAGACCGGCTATCTGCGGCCAGTGGAAGCCATCTTGCGGGCGGCCGCAATCCTGCGCGGCGAGGAGCCGCCGCCGCTATCCGGGGCGGTCATCGTTGATGCCACCTACATGGTGGAAAACCCGGAATACAGATCGCCCGACGGCGAGGAGGACGACCCGAATTTCGCCGGCCCTGAGCTGAGCGGCGGCGCGCCAGGTCCAATGACCGCCATCGACACTCGGCCGCGAACGAGCATCGTCTTGCAAGGCCACACGCCGGAAACCAGCGTCGTGGGCAAGCCGGAAACGAAGGTGGATGCCGTCAAGCTGGCCAAGGGTAACCCCGCATTTGTGGACGATATCGAGATGCGAGGGATGTTATACGCCCGGCTTCTGACCAGCCCTCATGCCCATGCACGCATCCTCGATATCGACGATAGCGAGGCGCGTGCTCTGCCGGGCGTGCGCGCTGTCGTGCATTACAAGAATGTCGAACGAGTTAAATACGCATCCGGCGGGCAATCGTATCCGAACCCGCCACCTCATGACCAGGTGAGCTTCGACAACAAGGTGCGTCACGTTGGCGATCGGGTCGCCGCTGTGGCTGCGGACACCGATGAAATAGCTGAAGCAGCCCTGAAGCTCATCAAGGTGGAGTACGAAGTGCTTCCGGCCGTGTTCGATGAACGGGAAGCCATTCTTCCCGGGGCGCCGGTGATCCATGACGAGCCTGACACCGAAGATATCCACGATGCATCGCGCAACATCGTCCATCACATCTTCGCCGAGAAGGGAGACGTCGATGGGGGTTTTGTCCAGGCCGATCGCGTGTTCGAGCATACGTATTACGTGCATCAGGTACAGCAAGTGCCCATCGAGCCGCATATCGCCATCAGCTGGTGGGACGCCGATGAGCGCATGGTCATTCGTACTTCGACACAAGTGCCGTTCCACGTCCGGCGCATGGTCGCGCCGTTGCTGGGGCTGCCGGTGAGTCGTATCCGGGTCATCAAGCCGCGGATCGGTGGCGGGTTCGGCGCGAAGCAGGAGATGCTGATCGAGGATATCGTCGGCCATCTGACCATTGCCACAGGCCGCCCCGTGCGACTGGAGCTGAACCGTTCAGAAGAATTTCACAGCAGCCGGTCGCGCCACCCCGAGACGATTACCTACAAGACCGGCGTAATGGCGGATGGCACGTTGCATAGCATGGAAATGAAAGTGCTGGGCAATACCGGCGCCTATGGCACTCATGGCCTGACCGTCCTGACAGTATCCGGTTTGCGCGGCCTGAGCAGCTATAACTGCGAGCATCGTCGGTTCGATTGCAAGGTGGTATACACGAATATCCCCACCCCCGGCGCTTACCGTGGCTATGGCGCTCCACAGGCTTTATTCGCTCTGGAATCCCACATGGACGAAATCGCCCACGGGCTGGGGATAGATCCGGTTGATTTCCGACGAAAGAACTGGGTTCAGGCAGGGGACACGTTACCGATGGCCGTCCTGTTGGGCGAAGGCGAGAAAAACACGGTTGTTGATGCGCCGGTCATCCTGTCCTGCGGCCTGGACGAATGTTTTGTGCAAGGCCTGGCGGCGATTGACTGGGAGCGACGATCCAACCCCGACTGGCATACTGTTCCCGGCAAGCCCCATGTCCGAAGGGGCCTGGGAGCGGCCATGTGCATGCATGGAACGGCCATACCGGGTCTTGACATGGGGGGCGCGCATATCAAGATCAACGACGACGGGTCGTTCAACCTGACCACCGGCGCCACGGATTTGGGCACCGGATCGGATACCATCCTGGCCCAGATGGCGGCCGAAGTATTGGGCGTGCCTCTGTCTGATATTATCATCTACTCCAGCGATACGGACATGACCCCCTTCGACACCGGCGCGTATGCCAGTTCAACCACCTATATTTCGGGCACAGCCGTGAAGCGCGCGGCCGAGCTAATCGCCGACCAGATTCGCGAGCGGGCGGCCCTGATGTTGGGTTTGAAGGAATGGCATAACATCCGACTGGAGAACCGTCAGGCGATCGCCCCCAATGGCGAATCCGTCAGCATGGAAAGGATCGCCCTTCATTCGCTCCACCAGCATGACCAGCGACAATTGATGGCCTCAGCCTCCTTCGTCAGCTCGGCCTCGCCGCCTCCGTTCGCCGGCCAGTTCGTCGAGGTTGAAGTCGACACCGAGACCGGGCAGGTCACAGTAACGAAACTGGTGATGGCTGTCGATGCAGGCGTGCCGATTAACCCCATCACAGCGTCGGGGCAGGTTGAAGGCGGGATGGTGCAGGCGCTGGGGTATGGCCATTGCGAGGAGATGGTATATGATGCCGACGGCCGCATGGTCAACGACGCGCTGGGGCCGTATCACATCTATCGCGCCGATGAAATGCCCGAACTGAAGGCAATCCTGGTTCAGACCCATGAGCCGACCGGCCCGTTCGGAGCCAAAGCGCTCGCCGAAATCCCCAAGGACGGCGTCGCTCCAGCCATCGCCAACGCGGTGTTCGACGCAACAGGCGTGCGCCTGCGTCGTATCCCCTTCACCCCACAACGGGTGTATGAGGCACTGCAAAATCAGCAGGAAATATAAAGAAATGAGCAGGAACGAATAAAGCCGTTCCTGCTCATTCCAATCCACTTGTTCGGATGACGAAGTGCGCCCGGAGGGACTCGAACCCCCAACCACCTGGTTCGAAGCCAGATACTCTGTCCAATTGAGCTACGGGCGCATTAAAAAGCTGATGGATCTCGCCATCAGCTTTTGGGGCGAGTGGTGGGATTTGAACCCACGATCTTCTGGGCCACAACCAGACGTGTTAACCCCTACACCACACCCGCCATACCTGA
>DAOMSB010000161.1:0-4904 GCA_035446145.1 Promineifilum sp. (SeqCode)
ATTACGAATTAGGAACATCAAGGAGAACATTGGACATGAGTACTGAACGGATGCAGGTTTTGCAATTGTTGTCGATGGGTAAGCTGACCATAGATGAGGCCGAGCTGCTGCTGGCCGCGCTGGCGGAGAGCGAGTCGGCCGCGCCCGCGCCCGATATGGCGGCGCTGAAAGCGGCCGAGCAATGGGCCGGGCCGTTTGAGTTCGGTTGGGCCCCCGTGCCGCCTGTGCCGCCTGTGCCGCCCGTGCCGCCGCGCGCGCCTGTGCCGCCGCGCGCTCCGATCCCGCCCCGCACCGGCCGCGGCCGCCGCGCCGATGTCATCGATGAGGCCATCCGGCTGCGCAATCAGGGTATCGACGCCGCCTATCTGAACAAGATGCGCGCCGCGCTGGGCGACATCGCCATCGACGACGTCATCGCCCTGGGCATTCACGGCATCGAGCCGGAGTATGTCCGCGAGATGCGCGATCTGGGCTTCGATCTGACAGTCGATGACGTGGTGCGGATGGGCATCCATGGCGTCGACATCGAGTTCGTCCGGCGGGCACGGAAGCTGGGGTTCGATCACCTGACGACCGATGACCTGGTGCGGATGAGCATCCACGGCGTGGACGAGGAGATGCTCGCCATGCTCGAAAAGGCCGGGCTGACCGACGTGACGGCCGATGAACTGGTGCAGATGGGCATCCACGGCGTCGATGAGGAGCTGATCGACATGATGCGCCAGATGGACTTCACCGAGCTGTCGGCCGGCGATCTGACGGCCATGAGCATCCACGATGTGACGCCCGAATTCGTGGCCGAGATGAAGGCTGCCGGGTACGCCGATCTGTCGGCCGACGACCTGGTGCGCCTCCGTGCCAACGGCGTGACCGGCAGCTACATCGAGAAGCTGCGCCGCGCCGGGCTGGATCATCTGACGGTCGAGGAACTGATCGCGCAACGCAGCGCCCATTGAGTAGGGGCGGGTGCGACAGGCAGTCTGTCGTCCAAACCCGCCCCTACAATTTAGGTATTTCTGCTCAGGTATTGACATCCCCCCCGAGCGCGATAAAATTCCTGTCGTCCGCTCATGCCCCACTCATCATTTCATTGAGGCCGCATGATACGCGACATCCCGGCCGGCAGGTGCCGGAGGGCGAGGGAAGTCGCCGGGCGATTATCAACTTATCATTCATGCGGGAGGATATTGTCATGACCCTTAGTTCACCGAAGATGATCACCTGGGTGATCGCTCTTGTTCTTGGCGTAATCGGCATTTTGGCCAATCTGGTGTCTTTGCCCATTGTATCGGCCGGGTTCGGCTTTTGGCTGTTGGTTATCGGCTTTGTGCTGTTGGCGGCCGGCAGCGTCGTTAAGGGACTCTAATCGATTCGGCCGCCGCCCTTGCCCGCCCTGTGGGGGCGGCGGCCGATTTTTTTGAGTGACGAGTGACGCGTTGATTTGGGTTGAATGCTCGATCGTGTGTTGTTCTTTTCGCAGGATACGCAGGAAATGACGGTATAGAATACGCTCATTCCTTGCCCTTGGCCCCCCTCAATTCAATTCCAAGCGCAAATTCGATGGCCTGCTGGAGCGTCAACTCATATCCGGCTTGCCAGGCTTGCTGATACTCCGCCTCGCCTAAAGTGCGACGGACGGACTCGATGATCGGCAGGACATCATGCCGATCGGCCGGCTGCAATTCAACGCCAACGGTATTTAGTATGGAGTCGGCCGTGCCGAGCAAGTGCGCCGCGTGCAAGGGATAGCCCAGTGCGGCGACCGGGCCGGCCAGACTGTATAGCCAGGTGGGCACTTCCGGGATAATCTCCATTTCCTCCACAATGACCAGGCCTTGCTGGATGTACTCGATGGCCGCTTGATAATGGCCTTGATGGTAGGCAGTAAAGCCCAGGTTGCCGAACTGAACCGCCTGCCGAATGCGTTCCCCGGTCTCCTGGGAAAGAGCAAGGCTTTCTGTGTAGCATGACTTGGCCGCCTCGTAATCGCCTTTTATGCGCCATAGTTCGCCCACAGCCGTTAGCGCCCTGGCGATACCCGGTTTGTCTCCGAATCGGCGCAGTGTTGCCACGCTCTGCTGCGCGATGGCCAGGCAGTCCTCAATATCATCGGGGTTCTCACTGTTGGAGAAGCTCAGGCCCATCATTGACCAGGCGGCGTTGCGCTCGTCCCCGAGTTGTTGGAAGAGATCGACAGACCGACGATGCAATTTCCCCGATCCTGCTGCATCACCAATATTAAGATAAAGTGTGGCCACTGACCTGAATACGGCCGCCTGCAAATCAGGTGGGGCAACCTCTATCTTGCTTAGGGCGAGTTCTGCCCAGGGGAGATCTTTCCTCGCGCCGTTGTACCACCAATGATCCATCATCCCTGCTATCTGACGTAGCCCGAACAGAGGTTCCGTCCCGGTTAATGACCAGGCCAGAGCTGCGTTCAGGTTGTCCTGTTCTTGATGAAAGTGCGCGTTCCAATACACGTGCCGCTGACTCCGAACCTCCTGACTGTAGCGTTCGGCCAGCTCGGCAAAATAGGCCGCATGCGATCTTTGGATTGCGTGCGTTTCCTCGTTGGCTGCAAGCAACTCGCCGGCGAACTCGCTGATGGTTTCCAGCATAAGAAACCGCGGTTCGCCATCCCGCCCTTCCCGCACAAAAACCAGGTTTTTGTCGACCAGTGAGGTGAGAGCATCCAGACTGTTCTCGCTCAATCCTGCTGCACAGATACCCTGGATACTTTCCAAAGTGCCCCCATTGTTAAACACCGACAAACGGGACAGCAAAAGTTTCTCATCGGTCTGAAGAAGGTCGGTACTCCACTCAATGGTGGCGCGCAGGGTGCGTTGGCGGGCCGGCAAGTCGCGGGGGCCAACGGGAAGCGCATCCAGGCTGTGGTCGAGACGTTGAACCAAATTCGCGGGGGGATATATCTTGACTCGTGAGGCCGCCAGCTCAATGGCCAGGGGCAAACCATCCAAACGCCGGCAGATGTCGGCAATGGCGAAAACATTCACATCGTCAACCTCAAAACCGGGATGGGCCGCCCGAGCGCGCTGGATAAACAGATCAACAGCCTCATAACCCGGCAACTCTTGGGCAGCGTTATGCCGATCCCTGTCCGGCAGAGCGAGTGGTCTGACCGGATACTCCACCTCTCCGTACAGACGCAGTCGTTCCCGACTTGTCGCCACGATGGTCAGTTGCGGGGCAGCGGTCAGTAGTTCCGTCACCAACGGGGCCGCGTCCAGTAGATGCTCAAAGTTATCCAATAGCAGTAACAACTGTTTGTGTGTCAGGTTAATTTTGAGCACTTCAATGAGCGGAGTGTCGCCGCTGACGTGTAACTTTAATCCCCGGGCAATCGCATCCGGCACGAGGGTCGGGTCGGACAGAGAAGCCAGCTCAACCAGCCACACGCCATCACGATAACGGGCAGATGACAGCCCGGCAACCTGTAACGCCAAACGGGATTTGCCCGTACCCCCGGAACCTGTCAGGGTTACGAGACGAGCGGTTGTCAGGAGTTGTTGAATATCGGCGATTTCCTGCTTGCGGCCCACATAGGAGGTCATTTGTGCAGGCAGGTTATGGATGGGCTGAAGGTGTTTTTCCGGCTGTGATTCCGTCAGACTGTACCGGCGAGCCAAATTTATGGCCTGTGTACGACTATTGACCCCCAGTTTTGAAAAAATGCGTTTGTTGTACCACTTGACGGTATCAGGCGAAAGATACAGTCGCCGGGAAATTTCACGGTTTGACAGGCCATCCGAAATCAGGCCGAGGATCTCTATTTCGCGGTGGCTAAACTCCTCCATCCAGGACGGCTTTGAAGTATTGTCCATTGTCTTTACCCGGAATTCTGCCTATCCAGTATAGCCAATTCCATACCATTTCCACACTTAAGGGTGGTGACCGGCCCCCCGTATATCCTTTACACTCGAAGATGTTAATCAGTCCAGATTTCTGAGGATGGGTGATGAAATGATGTTAGAAGGGCTGGCACGAATTCGGGTGGAAGAAGCGATCCGGACAGGGTTGAAAGAACAACATACCCGGCGTAACTTGCCGCCGGAAAGCAGGCCGAATTTGATGGGGCACTTACGTATTCTTGTGTTGGTGTTGACAATTACAATTTTGTCCACCGGTTGCTCGGCGATAGCCGGCACAACCTCATCGGATGAGCTGGAACCTGTCACTGAGTCAGGGCCGTCCCGGTTCACTATCACGATGACCCCGGAAAAGATCGATATCCCGGCCGATATTCCGGCCGGGTTGGTTGCACTGACCATAGACAATGCTGATAGCGAATGGCATTCGGCCATTTTCCGCAAGCTGAATCAGGATGTTTCTCTGGAGGATTTTGAGGCTGCCTTTCGGCAGGACCCCAGAAGCACTCTCCCAATGACCACCTTCATTGGTGGCCCTGATGTGCCGGGTAAAACAACCATGCCCGGTTATTATCCCCTGGAGGCAGGCACCTATATTGTTGTCGATAACTGGACTGAGCCGTGGCGTTTCGCAAGTTTTAAGGTCGAAGGCCAAACAGCGCAAGAGATGCAACCACCCAGGGCCGATGTTCAGGTGATGATGGATGAATATACCATTGAAATGCCGGACTCGTTTCCCAAAGGCAGGCGGCTGTGGCAATTTACCAACCAGGGCGAGTTTCCCCACAATGTGGCGATCATTCGGTTGAGTGAAGATCAGAGCCTGGATGATATTGCGGTCTGGCTAAATGAGGAACCGGGGCCTGAGCCATTTGAATATTTCACCATGTGGAACATCGTTTCCCCCGGCATAACCAGTTGGGGTGAGATCGAACTGCAACCGGGGGAATATTTGGCTGTAGACTTTATGCCGGACTTTGGCAGTGAGGATGGGCTGAATATCGACCAGGGCATGGT
>DAOMSB010000162.1:0-4826 GCA_035446145.1 Promineifilum sp. (SeqCode)
CAACTGATTCTCAACGCGCCGCAGCTGTGGCAATCGTTCCAGGACAATGTCGATACCGATCTGGAGCTGAACGAGGCGCTGCAACTGGCCAACCTGGTCAGGAACATCCCCGCCGGCAGTATCCACAACGTCGTGCTCGATTATTCCTATGTCTACAACGACACAACATTCGACGGTCAGCAGGTGCTGGTGCCGCTGCGCGAGGAAGTCCGCGCCCTGCGCGACGAATTGTTCGCGCCGCCGGTCATCCCCACGCCGGTCATCGAGGCGCTGCCGACGGTGATCACCGTCGAGGAAGCGCGCGTGGCCGTCTTCAACGGCACGCCGACCTTCGGTCTGGCGTCCGACACCCAGACATATCTTCTGCGACAGAATGTGAATGTCACCGAAGTCGGCAACGCTGATTCGGCCACCTACACCACGACGCAAATCATCGATTACGGCTCCCACCCCGGCACCGTGCAATATCTTGTCCAGTTGTTGAACGTCCCGCCGCTGAATGTGAGCACGGGCACCAACCCGGCGGGCGAGTTCGACATCCTCGTGATCCTGGGCGAAGATTGGCAAGTTCCCTGATCCGGCTGACCGCCATCATCCTCACCCGCAATGAGGCCCGCCATGTAGTCGAGTGCATCGACAGTTTGCGCTGGGCCGACCGCGTTATCGTGTTCGACTCACTGAGCGACGACGACACGGTCGCGCTGGCCCGCGCCGCCGGAGCCGAGATTTTCCAGCGGGCGTTCGATAACTACGCCGCCCAGCGCAACGCGGCGCTTGAGGCGGCCGCCGGTTCGGGCGAGGGCGAGCAGTGGGTGTTCTTCGTCGACGCCGACGAGCGCGGCACGCCGGAGTTGGGCGAGGAGATTCGCCGCGTCATCGAGACCCGGCCGGAGAACGGCTGGAACGTGCCGCGCCACAACTATATCTTCGGCCGCCTGACGCTGGGGGCGGGCTGGTTTCCCGACTACCAGTTCCGGCTGATGCGCCTGGGCCATGCCCGCTACACGCGCCCCGTCCACGAGCTGGGCGAGGTGGACGGCGCGGTCGGCGATCTGCAAAACCCGCTGATCCACCACAACTACCGCGACCCGGCCCATTTCCACGCCAAGCAGCGTTTCTACGTGGAGCACGACGCGGGCATCCTGCGCGATCAGGGCATACGACCCAAGCCGCGCAACTACGTGCTGCAACCGCTGCGCCAGTTTTGGTGGCGATTCGTCACGCTGAAGGGGTATCGCGACGGGCTGCACGGGCTGCGGCTGAGCCTCTACATGGCCTGGTATGAGTGGCGCAAGTATCGCCGGCTGGGCGACCTATGGCGCGAAGGGAGAGCGAACAATGCCGATTGAAGTCGATTGTACGTTTGACGAAAGCGGCCGCGTGCGGGTGCGGCGGGTGCGGCTGGGACGGCCGTGGCAGGTCGTGGAGCAGGGCCGGCAATGGGCCGACGGCGACGGCCGGCATGTGCTGGTGATGCTGCCTGACGGCGCGCGCGAGCTGCTCCTGCGGGCCGACACGCTGGTGTGGGAGCTGCGGGAGTTGCCGGGCGGGCGGGGGATGGTGTAGGGTGGGGTGGGGTGAGCGGTCTAACCGGACGCTGTCGTTTCCAACTGATTCAGCCGCTGCTCCAACAGCAGATTCACCATGCTCTCCGTGGACAATCCTCGCTCCAGCGCTAATCGCCGGGCACGAGCCAACAAGTCGCGATCAAGACCAACTAAATAACGACGGCGAGCGTTGGCATCCAACTCAAATTCGGTCGGTTCCGTTTCATCCCAAAAATCGGCTATGCTGTGGGTGTCCCAGAAATCGGCTATTTCCTCATGGGAAGTCATGTCGGGGATTTTTGCTTTATCGTCGTTCATAGGCCTTTCGCTCGCTGCTGTCCATATCTCGCGCTGTTAGAACGAGAGCCTCCTGTGACTGTTCACGGGTCATGGAGTATGTCGATATCCAAACTTCGTAGGGCTGACCCAAGTCGTTCAACATTTTAGACAATTGATAGCGAACTACTTCCCCCATCTCTAGTTCGATCTTCTGAACAACGTCATCTTGAACAACGTACCGGTGGTGGAGCCGTACCGGATATATATCGCGCGGCACGGGGATCAAGATGTCATAGGCGATTCGGGATGCGAGGGATGGGGAGTTGCCTCCTAAAGGCTAGGGAGGGAAGATTTCCATCGCCAACGGGGAAAGGATAGTCAAGGCTTCTTCCCAGGTCGTTTTTCCCGGCTCGATACCCCACCAGCAGGGCAACGCGCATCCTCCATTCTCATCAAACAGGTGGCGTATCTCATCCAGTATTTGCTGTGGGGTGAGGGTCGCGGTTGCTGCGATTGTGTGGGTAGGCAGATCGGCGGTAGGCGGGGATACCGTGCGGGTCGGCTTGGGTGAAGAAATGGTGGTCGGTGTCGCAGTTGCCGATGATGGATAGGCAGACCTCTCTGCCGCGTCTCCCCGTAATCCCGTTCGGGCACTCGGCGACATGCACGAAGCCAAAGCCAGTATGCCCATCAAGAACATTATTACACCGATTGGTCCATTGCGACGCCTGATATACATAATGTGATGAATGCCAAAAGCCACGCCACGCGCTTAATCTTTTCAAGAGCCTATTGAGTCTATTTTGAACTCTTTCAAAACCAAGTGAAGGAACTCGCTGCATCATTCAATCGGAAGGCTCGCCTCCCGATTGATACCCTCTTTTCCTAACATCTTCATAACGATACCACTGGAACCACCCTTCATATCATAGTCTGACTCAATTGACCCCCACGCATAGCTGTAAGGTGGCGGGCCGAGATATTGTTCAAGCAATCTATCGTTCAATTCTTTGACCCTTAGTTCCTCCTCTTCACTCCACTCGGCCCAACTATTCCCCGTTCCCGGCCACTTTGGCGTCCATATGACCATATCCAGGATACCATCGTAGAAGTAGAGAGAGAAATAGCAAATCAAGCCGCCTTCAAGGGGGCCGCTTCCACTATAACGACTATAGCCGTCATTCGCACCGTTAAAGCGCGTCATAGCGCCTAGTGAAGAAGCCAGAAAATCCACCTCAAGCAGCCCCGGTTTGATTGTGTCATCATTTCCAATGATCAGTATGCCGTCTTTGGTAAGCATTGCGGGACTCCACACATTAGCCTTCTTTTTATTGGCATCCGAATTTACCCGTCATCCTCAAGGCCGATGCCGGCAAGAATAGAAACGATCTCATTATAAAGGCTCTCTACTAAACCAAGCAGGACTCCTCTAGCCTCCTCGGGAGTCATGCCTGTTTCTGGAATCGGCCGCAAGTACAGATCTGTTAAAGACCCCATCCCGACCATATGGCCGCGAATACTTTCCAGAGCATCAAGCATCTTATCTCTTGAACCGTCGTTTATAGTCGCTCCCTTATCAGCTAACCATTCGGCCTTGTCATCATGATTGCTTTTCCGCAGCAGGTCTTCTATCGACTTCAAGGTGTCCAGTAGTTTATCAACCTCCATACGGGAGGTCATATTGGAAATATTTACTTTAATTAGCTTTCGTAAGCTTTTCACCTATCCCGGCGCCAGCCCCGGCAAAACCCGCCACAACGCATACACCGCCATCCCCCCCAGCACGGCCGCGAACCCCAGCGGCAGCAGCCAGGCCACCCACGACCACCGCCGCTCCAGCGGCCGCAGCCAATAGCCCAGCCCCGCCGTAAAGCCCACCGCAATCGGGATGAGCGCCGGGAACAGATAGCGCCCCTGATGCTGCACGAACGTCAGGTTATAGAAGACGAGGAGGGCGAGGGTGAGGAGGAAGGTCAGGCCAAGGACGAGGGCTTGCAGACGTTTCCGGCGACTGACCACTGACCACTGACCACTGACCACTGCCAGCCCCACCACCGCTGCCACCGTCCCCACCACCAGCGGCCCAACCATCCAGCCCGGCAGCGGCGCGGCCATCCAGCCGAGCTGGCCCCAGAAGCTGGTGAACGTCGTGCGCAGGAAGCGGCCGATCGTGCCGCCCAATCCGTACTGCGTGATCCATTCGGCCGTGCGCGGCTGGCCGACGACGACCGCGTCGTGGGCGCCCTTGGCCATCACGTCCAGCCCGCCATAGACGCTCACGTTGCGCCCCCACCACAGCAGGCCCAGCAGCAGTGCCGGGACGAAGACGAGCAGCAGGGCGCGGACTAAACCTGACAGGTCGGCGGATGAGATTCTTCCACCAACCGGTTGTTCGACCGCCGACCTGTCAGGTTTCACCGGCCAATACCGCACCAGCAGAAACACGCCAATCACCGGGGCCATCAGGTAGGCCGTCGCCTTGGTCAGGAAGCCCGCGCCCAGCAGCAGACCCAGCGCCAGCAGGCGGCGGCGCGGCGGCCGATCGGGCCAGGGCAGCACCAGCAGGGCCAGAATCGCGGCGATGATCAGCTCGGCCAGACCGTCATTGTTGACCGAGCCGAGGATGGCCAGATGTTGCGGCAGAAAGGCGACGAAGGCGGCCACGGCCAGCGCGCGCGGCGCGTTCCCGTCGAACACGGCGCGGCCGGCGACCCAGGCCAGCGCCACCACCCCCGCGCCGAACAGCACCGACAACAGCCGCATGGCGACCAACGAGCCGCCACTCAATTGGTAGACGGGCCATTGGGCCAAGTAATAGAGCGGCGGCTGCCAGTCCTCGTAGGTGATACCCACTACCGGGTAGGCCGGGTCGAACTCCGAGCCGACGACTTCGCTCAGGTAGGCCTGATCCCAGTCGCCCGGCTCGATGACCGGCCAGTTGCCGTCCGCCAGCTGCCGCACGTAGTTGTAGTGGGCCGGCTCGTCGGGGGCCTGCCAGAC
>DAOMSB010000163.1:0-4763 GCA_035446145.1 Promineifilum sp. (SeqCode)
GGGCACGCGGGCGCGCATGCGCAAGGGCGAATCGGCCTGGACGGCGTTCTGGACGTTGACCGCCCGCAACCGGCGACGCTATGGCGGCTACTGGATCCACATGGGCGTGCTGATCATGGCCTTCGGCATCGTCGCCGACGGCATCTATCAGACGGAGACCCAGATCCGCCTGCAATCCGGCGAAAGCATCACGATCGGTGACTTCGAGATGAAGTTCAACACCGTCACCCGCTTCCCCGGAGCCGATGATTTGCTTATTACGCAGGCCGACGTGAGCCTCTACAAGAATGGCGAATTCGTGCGCACGCTGACGCCCAAGATCGAGCTATACCAGCGCACCGGCCAGCCGATGACCATCCCCTCGGCCCGATCGACCATCACCGAGGACTTCTACGTCATCCTGGTCAACTGGGAGCCGACGAGTGCCGACGCGGCCACATTCCGCATCTTCCTGAACCCCCTCATCAACTGGGTTTGGGCGGGCGGCTTTATCTTCGTCTTCGGCACGCTCATCGCCGCCTGGCCGGAGCGCGAAAAGGCCCCGGCCCGCTCGCGCCGGTCGGTGGTTGCCGTTGCAGGAGATTAAGAGGTTCGTAGCATTACTATTCACGCGGGAATCCATCCCGCTACTTTCATACAAAACCGGCTATAGTTGGTCGCCAGCCTCTGCTGGGGGCTGGTTGGAACCGACATCACCCAAGAAGCAGCAGATTTGAACACGCTGGAGAGCAATACGTGATTAAAATTTTAAATGTTCAATACAGCGTTCCAGGATGCTATTCTTGGTCTTTTAAGATGCAACACTTAAAGGGAAATGAAGGTCTATCATGAAACTCGAAAAGCAAAGGTTTTGGGTAATCGTAGAAAGCAATGCCATCTCAAATGTGCTGGTCTGTATTAGTTTGCTGTTTATTATAAGTACTGTTCTCTTGGTACCGCACAGTGTCTATGCACAAGAGTTGGAGTTAGAGGAAGACGTCAACGATGCCCTTGTTCACAAAAATCATCAAGACGTAGCCAGAAGCAATGGTGGCCTGAACGGCTTGGTAGCTACTGGCATTGATCCCAAACCCAGTGGTTCGATATGTCATTTTCGTGTGGAAGGAGACTATGTCCATACATCCATGGGAGATGCGTCTGGACATGGATGGTGGGTAAACACTGACTGTGAGGCTACGCAGGCAGTTGTGACAATTAGGTTGCAACAGAGTATTAACGGTAATTGGGTATATGTAGGCTTACCCGGTCAAAAAACGGTGTATTCCGGTGGGGGTGCTGCCAATCGTGCCGCTACTCGAGTCCGTTGTAATAGCAGTGCTTGGACGTCGTGGCGTAGCGAAGTTGATGTAGATGTCATCGGTATTCCTGATACTCCAGGTAAACTCTATACGTCGGTCAGAAGTCTTAATTGCAGGCATTAATATTAAAGGGTGACTTAATGCATATACCTGATGGCACCATGTTTGCAGGCTTGTATGGTGAATTGAAACTGCACCCGTGGCGAGACTTCGGTGCGGCCGAATCAGATGCGTATAGTTTGTTTCATTCGAGGTCTGTTGCCATGGGATGGCTCGCCAAGGCTACGGAGGGTGCAACAGGTGGCTTTTGGGGTATGAATGATGCTGGGCAGTGGGGCCCTGATCCTGATGCTCAGTATCCATATGCGGTGTGGTTTCAGGTGTCAATACCCCGATTGATTCCTCCCACCCAGCCGTTGCCTCTGCAACCGTTCCTCTCATGTGTGGGTGATGTCGTAGCACGTATGGGAACTTTGCATCTTGATGCTATCCAGATCTTGCTGCCTGTACAGAGTATTAATAGATCGGCAGATAAATCATTACGCGATGAAGGTCTGTTTGCTCCGATCAGTAGTGCTGGCTGGTTTTTTGATTGCAATCCGCACTCTATAACTCGCGTGCAAGTGGTATTGGATGGCGGTGAGAATCCAGTTATCCGCTTGGCCGCACCTGATCTGTTTCAATGGTTGCAAAAGATTAAGCAAAATGTTTTTGTGTGTGGCTCCTTCTCATTAACAGATGATACTAACGTGGGGAGCCCCACCTTTATTGATGATCTATGGGTTGGCCCCCCACAACATCCGGTTACGTTTTACGGTACTCTGATCGAGTGGTCTCTGGATGCCCTGGGGTGGTTGGCTACTCTCCTTGCTGGTGCAAGTTTTAAATTTGGAGTGACCACTCCCATGTTGCTCACAGTTAGCCGAGTTGAGGACTAGGTTCGCGCATCAGGCGAATATTGCTTGGATATTCGAAAGGTTTATCGACAAAATTATGGCTGATGTTTATGTAAACGTGCCCTTAAAAGTGCAAACCCTTTTGAATAAGGACTTATATGTGACAAAAATCCGCAAGAAATCGCGCTTGCGCTGGTTATTCCTGGCCCTGTTGCTGGTCCTGTTGCCTGCGGGCGTTTACGCTCAGGACGACCCCATCACCGACGACGAGGTGAACGCCGTGGCCAAGGACGTCTACTGTCCGGTGTGCGAAAGCACGCCGCTGGACGTCTGTCCCACGGCGGCCTGCGCCGACTGGCGCGAGCTGATTCGAACCAAGCTGGCCGAGGGCCAATCGCGCGACGAAATTCTGGAGTATTTCGCCCGGCAATACGGCGACGGCGTGCTGTCGAACCCGCCGCGCCGCGGGGCCAGTCTGATCGTCCTGTGGGTGTTGCCCATTCTGGGCGTGTTGGCCGGTCTGTTGCTCTTTGGCTGGCTGTTGCGGGGCATGCGCAAGCCCGCGCCGGAAGCGCCCGCCGCGCCGGTCTCGCGGCCGAAGGCGGCCACCGGCGACCCGGAACTTGATGACTATATCGCTCGCATTGAGAAAGAGGTCGGCGAGTAGAATATGACAGACCTGACAGGTGGGCGGACAAAATCCTTGCACTGGAACATGAGCTTGTGCCGCCCACCTGTCAGGTCTTGATGGAAAACCATTATGAACGAAACACTGCAAACCACACCCACCCCGGCCGAGAAAGCGCCGCGCAGGGGCATTCGCTGGTCGATGGTGCTGCTCTGGGCAGCCATGCTGGCGATCCTGGCGGTGCTGGCCTGGGGGTTGATCAATACCACCGCCGCGCGCCCCGAGGTGGGGCAGGTGGCCCCCGACTTCGGCGTCGAGTTCTTCGACGGCTACGAATGGGACACTCTCCCGGTGGCTAACCTGTCGGATATGCGCGGCAAGCCGGTGGTGCTGAATTTCTGGGCCTCGTGGTGCGTCGAGTGTCGCTATGAGACCGACACGCTGGAACAGGCCTGGCTGAAGTACCGCGATGACGGCGTCGTCTTCCTCGGCGTGGCCTATGCGGATGTGGAGCCGAACTCCATCGCCTACATGAAGGAATTCGGCGTCTCCTTCCCCCACGCGCCCGACCTGGGCACCGACATCTCGCAGGAGTATGAGATCACCGGCGTGCCGGAGACTTTCTTCATCGACAAGGACGGCGTCATTCGCCACGTCCAGATTGGCGCGGTTGATCAACAGATGCTGGATACGCTCATCCCGCAAATGCTGGCCGATTAGAGGGGGCTGCCGTGAGTTCTTTTCTATCGAATTTAACGTTGGGTTCGGCCTTGCTGGGCCTGGCGCTGGTCGTCATCGTCCTGCTCTATCTGGCGCGGCCGTTCGCCATGTCCGAGGACGAGGAAGTGCGCGTCAATCGCGAGGAGATCGACGGGCTGCTTCTGCGCAAGGCGGATCTCCTGCGCAGCATCCGCGAGCTGGATGATGATTACGACGCGGCCAAGGTCGCGCCGGAGCTATACGCGGCCACCCGACCGCAGTTGATGAAGCAGGCGGCCCTGGTCATGAAGCAGCTTGATGATCATGGTTATGTGGAAGCGGGGCAACCTGTCGCGGCCGACATCGACGCGCAGATCGAGGCCGCCGTGCGGCGCGCGCGCACCCCGGAGCAACTGGACGAGCAACTCGAAGCGGTCATCCGCCAGGCGCGCGGGAAAGCGACCGCTTCGGTCGCGACGACCGCAACAACCGCAACGGCCGCGCCGTCGACCAACGGAACGGCGCAGTTTTGCCCGCAATGCGGCCGCCGGGTCGAAAAAGGCGATCGCTTCTGCCCCAAATGCGGCCACAACCACGTCGGGGAAGCCAAATCCGCGCGGGCCGCGCGCGCCTGAGCCACTACCAAATCGATCCTATGAACAACCACCACGCCGCGGCTGTCAAGAGCCGCCTGCTGATACTCGTCCTCGTTTCCGCGGTTGCCCTGGGGGCCATGCTGCTGCTGCCGCAAGCCGGCGCGGCCCAGGACCCCGTGTTGCCCGCGGCCACGCCCGACGCATTGCCGGGTCTTGAACTCTACGCCGAACGCTGCGCCAACTGCCACGGCGACACCGGCCAGGGTGACGGCGCGATGATCCAGCAGGCCGGTCAGCCCGCTCCCATGGCTTTCGACGCCGCCTATATCCTCAATGCCATGCCGTCGGTCATGTTCCAGCAGATCACCAACGGCGAGGCGGCCGTGGGCATGCCCCCGTTCGGCCCGGCCAGCAGCAACCCCATTGAGGATGCCGGGCGCTGGAATCTGGTGGCGGCCGTCTACAGCCTGGCGACACCGGCGGAGAACGTGGAAGCCGGCCGCGTGGTGTATGCGGCCCAATGCGCCGCCTGCCACGGCGACACGGGCGCGGGCGACGGCCCCGACGCGGCGACGACCGAACCAGTCGCCTCGGCCCTCAATGACGTCACCTACTGGTTCAATCGCAGCAACGAGACGGTATTTGC
>DAOMSB010000164.1:0-4701 GCA_035446145.1 Promineifilum sp. (SeqCode)
TTCGCCCACACCGGCCATCGCCCCTGGCCGCTGCCGCGCGGCCGCTGGACATGGCGGCAGTCGTGGCGCGATCTGCTGTTCGCCCACTGGCCGGTGGCCGCCGCCGGGATTCGGCCGTTTGTGCCGCCGGGGCTGGCCGTCCAGGAGTTCGACGGCACGTCCTGGATCGCCGCCGTCCCGTTTCGCATGGCGGGGGTGATGCGGCGGCCGCTGCCCGACCTGCCGTGGGTGTCGGCCTTCCCGCAGCTGAACGTGCGCGTCTATGTGGAAGCGGGCGGCAAGCCGGGGGTGTTCTTCCTCAGCATCGACGCCGCCAACCCGCTGGTCGCGGCCATCGCGCGGACGCTGTTCCATGTGCCCTACTTTTGGGCGGATATGCGTCTGGAGCGACGCGGGGGGTGGATTCAGTATGAGTCGGTGCGGCGAGGGGGAAAGGGAGAAGGGGAGAAGGGGGGAAGGGGAGAGGGGGAGGCGGTGTTTCGCGGCCGCTACCGGCCGACATCCGAGGTCTACGCGGCCGCGCCGGGGACGCTGGAGCATTTCCTGACGGAGCGCTACTGCCTCTATGCCGTGTCGGCCGATGGGGTGGTGCGCCGGACGGAAGTCCACCACGCGCCGTGGCCGCTGCAGCGGGCGGAGGCGGAGATCGAGACCAACACGATGACGGCCGCGGGCGGCGTGGCGGTGGACGACCCGCCGGCGCTGCTCCATTTTTCGCGGCGGATTGATGTGGTGGTGTGGGGGAGTGAGGGGGTGTAGAGCGATTTGCCAAATCGCTCGCAACTTGGCAAATCGCTCGCAACTTGGCAAATCGCGAGCGATTTACCAAATCGCTCTACATTCGCCATTTCGTAAGATGTCCGGCAAGATCGTTTTGTTATAATCTCTTCAAGTGCCATGACACCCGAAGTATTAGCTCGCCAACAGATCGACCAGCTGCTCCAGCATGCCGGCTGGGAGGTGCAGGATCGCGCCCGGATGAGTCTGTTCGGCCGCCCCGGCCGTGGTGTGGCCCTGCGCGAGGCGGTCATGACCACCGGCGAGGCCGATTACCTGCTGCTGGTGGACGGCCGCGCGCTCGGCGTCATCGAGGCCAAACGCACCGGCCACACGCTTAGCCACGTCGAAGAGCAGTCGGGGCGCTATGCCGTCGGTCTGCCGCCGGGTGTCAAACCCTGGCTGCCGGGCCGGCCGCTGCCCTTCCGCTACGAATCCACCGGCGTCGAGACATTCTTCACCAACGGTCTCGACCCGGCGCCCCGCAGCCGTCCTGTCTTTGCCTTCCACCGCCCGGCAACGCTGGCCGAATGGGCCGACGAGCCGCTGACACTGCGCGCCCGGCTGCGCCGAATGCCGCCGCTCATCACCGACGCACTCTGGCCGCCGCAGATAGCCGCCATCGCCAACCTGGAGCGCTCATTGATCGAGGACCGGCCGCGCGCCCTGATCCAGATGGCCACCGGCAGCGGCAAGACCTTCACCGCCGTCAACTTCGTCTATCGCCTGATTCGCCATGCCGGCGCCCGCCGGGTCCTGTTTCTGGTCGACCGTAACAACCTCGGTCGGCAGGCCTACACCGAGTTCACCAACTTCATCACGCCCGACGACGGCCGCAAGTTCGAAGACCTCTATAACATCCAGCACCTGACCGGCAAGATCATCGATCCCGTCAATCGGGTGGTCATCAGCACCATCCAGCGGCTCTACGCCATGCTGCGCGATGAGGAGCTGGAGGAAGATGCCGACCTCGGCTCGACCTACGAACTGGAGGAGCGCGGCCAACTGGAGAGCGCGTCGCGCACGGTCAGCTTCACCGGCCGGCTGCCCATCGAGCAGTTCGATTTCATCATCGTCGACGAGTGCCACCGCTCCATCTACACCGTCTGGCGGCAGGTGCTGGAGTATTTCGACGCCTCCCTGATCGGGCTGACGGCCACGCCCGGCAAGCAGACCATCGGCTTCTTCCGCCAGAACATGGTCTCCGAATATACCCACGAGATGGCCGTGGCCGACGGCATCAACGTCGCCGGGGACGTCTATCGCATCCGCACCCGCATCGGCGACGAGGGCAGCACCGTCGAGGCCGGCTACTACGTCGACCGGCTGGACAAGCTGACGCGGGCGCGCCGGGCGGAATTGCTGGATGAAGACCTGACCTACACCGCCGACCAACTCGACCGCAACGTCGCCAGCGAGAGCCAGATCCGCACCGTCATCCGCGCCTTCCGCGACGCCCTGTTCACCGAACTGTACCCCGACCGAACCGACCAGGTGGTGCCCAAAACGCTCATCTTCGCCAAGGACGACAACCACGCCGAGACCATCGTCCGCGTGGCGCGCGAGGAGTTCGCCAAGGGCAACGACTTCTGCCAGAAGATCACCTATCGAGCCGAGCGCAACCCGGAAGACATCCTCAAGGACTTCCGCAACAGCTATAACCCGCGCATCGCCGTGACCGTGGATATGATCGCCACCGGCACCGACGTGCGTGCCATCGAGATTTTGTTGTTCATGCGCCGGGTGCGCTCGCGCGGCTATTTCGAGCAGATGCGCGGCCGCGGCACGCGCATCATCAGCAGCGACGACCTGCAGGCCGTCACCCGCGACGCCCGCCACAAAACCCATTTCATCCTGATCGACGCCGTGGGGCTGGTGGAGGCGGGCATGGCCGAGACGACGCGCACGCTGGAGCGCAAGCGGTCGGTGCCGTTCAAACAACTGCTGGAGGGCATCGCCTTTGGGGCCGACGACGAGGATACCGTGTCGTCATTGGCGGGGCGGCTGGCCCGGCTGCAACACGAATTGACGGCCGCCGACGAAAGCCGCATCCGCGAGGCGACCGGCGGCCGCGACATGGCCGGGCTGATCGGGCTGCTCTTCGACGCGCTCGACCCCGACCGGCAGATCGCCCAGGCGCGGGCGGCAGGCTATCCGGCCCCCGGCGAGGCCGAGATCGAGGCCGCGGCGGCCGAATTGCGCGGCATCGCTGTGGCCCCCTTCCGCGACAGCCCCGACCTGCGCGAGGCGCTCCTCACCGCCCAGGGGCGCAACGAGATCATCATCGACACCGTCAGCGCCGACGAGGTGACCGTCAGGGGCTTCGACGCCGCGGCCACCGACCGGCTACGCAAGACAGTCGATGACTTCCGGCAATTCATCGAGGCCAACAAGGATGAGATCGCCGCGCTGCAGATCCTCTACAATGAACCCTACGGCCGCGCCCGGCCGACGCGCGCGCAGCTGAAGGAGCTGGCCGCGGCGCTGCAACGGCCGCCCCATTTGTGGACGGAAGCCGCGCTGTGGAATGCCTATGCCGCTGTGGAGCGCGACCGGGTGCGCGGGGCGGGCGAGACGCGGGTGCTGACCGATCTGGTGGCCCTGGTGCGCCACGCGCTGGAGCCGGACGGACAACTAACCCCCTACCCGGCCCAGGTGCGGGCGCGCTATGAGGCCTGGCTGGCGGCCGGGGAGCGGGCGGGCAAGCGCTTCACGCCCGAGCAGCGCTGGTGGCTGGACAAGATCGCCGAGACGATCGGCCTCAATCTGGGCATCGTGCCGGGCGACTTCGACAACGACGGCGAATTTCTGGCCCGCGGCGGTCGCTGGGGGGTCACGGAAGCCCTCGGCCCCGAGTGGCGGGCGGTGCTGGAGGAGATGAACCGGGAACTAACCGTGTAGCGCGATTTGCCAAATCCCGGCAGTGTAGCGCGATTTGCCAAATCGCTTTACTATGCTGCGATTTGTCAAATCGCTCTACTGTTAGGCGATTTGCCAAATCGCTCAACAAGATATGAATCAATACGATTACCGGCCCGATTACCGACGCAACCTCCCCCACTATCAACCACGGGGCGCGATCCTGTTCGTCACCTTCCGGCTCGCCGGCTCTATTCCCATCGTTGTGCTCCAGCGGCTGAAGGCCGAGGCCGAGGCCCGAGAACAACGAATCCGTCAGGCCGGCGACGGCCCCGAACAGCAACGACTGCTCTATGAAGAACGCAAACGCCAATTCGGCCGATGGGACGACGTCCTTGATGAGGCCAAAGAAGGCCCGCACTGGCTGCGCGAACCACGCATCGCGGCGATTGTCTACGACGCGCTGTGTTACCGCGACGGCCGCGTCTACGACCTGGACGTTTTCTGCATCATGCCCAATCATGTCCATGCCGTCTTCGCGCCCCTGGTCAAGGAGGATGGAACCTATCACCCGTTGCAGACCATCATGCATTCGCTCAAACGATACACCGCGGGGCAGGGCAATGACGCGCTTGGCCGGGAGGGCGCTTTCTGGCAGCATGAGTCCTACGATCACGTCGTGCGCAACCCGGATGAATGGGGGCGGATTGTGAACTACGTCCTTCATAATCCGGTGAAAGCCGGGTTGGCGGATACATGGGAAGAGTGGCCTTGGACTTATGCGCGGTGGCGCGTGTAGCGCGATTTGGCAAATCGCGCCACAAGGGAGGCATGATGACAAACGGAAACGGAAAATGGCCGCTGCCGGAGGGGTGGGTGTGGACTGAGATCGGTAACGTCCTATCCATCCGCAACGGTTATGCATTCAATAGCAAGGATTATTCTGACTCGGGAACCCTACTAGTACGGCAAACCAATCTATCTGGCGACAAAGTAGACATCAACAAAGCTGTTTTCTTACCTGAACACTATCAAGAGCGATACAAGGCTTTTGTTGTGCAAAAG
>DAOMSB010000165.1:0-4674 GCA_035446145.1 Promineifilum sp. (SeqCode)
GCGGTCTATGAGCGGGCTGATACACGCCGGGGCCATGCCAACGGCTACAAGCCGAAAACAGTGACCACGCGGGTTGGCGCGGTGACGTTCGACATCCCTCAAGTGCGAGAAGGGGGCTTCTATCCAGAGGCGCTGGAGCGTGGCTTGCGCACCGAACGGGCCGACGAGCCGCGCATTGATCTGCGGCAACCACCTGCCACCGGCGCGCAAGCCGGATTTCGCGTCTATCAGGACTGGCTGGATGTGATCAACGCCCATCCCGACAGCAGAGGATTGCCCGTCTATATCACATCGACCAACACCTTTCAGCGCGATGATGCCGCGGAACCGGCGCAAAACTACCCGCCGGGCTGGTTGACGACCGCCCTCGACGTGGTGAACCGGGAGCCGCAAATCGCCGCGTTATGCTGGTATCTGGACGCGTTTTCCCATGATGATCAATGGGATTTCTTCAGACTGACAAATCCGCGCGGCCTGATGGTTAACGCGGCCGATGAGTTTGATTCCCTGCTCCGTCTCCCATCGACAGTTCGCTGAAGGGCAGGTTTTTGCGCCTCATTGGCCCGCTACCCATTTCATCCCAATTAAGGCACAATAACCCGCATGATGACCGACAAATTCACCTTCGGCGGAGAGATCGTCTGGCGGCCGACGCCGGACACCATCGAGCGCAGCAATCTGACGCGCTTCATGCGGCGGCACGGCATCGGCTCGTGGGACGAACTGATGGCTCGTTCCACGTCCGACGTGGCCTGGTTCACCGACGCCGTGCTGGAGTTTCTCGACGTTCGCTTCCGCGTGCCCTATACGCAGGTCGTCGATCTGTCCGACGGCATCGAGTGGCCCCGCTGGTGCGTGGGCGGGCGGATGAACATCGTCGATAACTGCGTCGACAAATGGGCGGCCGACCCGGCGACGCGCGGCCGTCCGGCGCTCGTCTGGGAAGGTGAAGAGGGGGCGACGCGGACGCTCACCTACGGCGAGCTGGCGGCCGAGGTCAACCGCTGCGCCAACGCCCTGCGCGGTCTCGGCCTGGGCAAGGGCGACGCCATGGGGCTGTTCATGCCCATGACGCCGGAGATCGTCATTGCCCTGCTGGCCATCGCCAAGATCGGCGGCGTCATCCTGCCGCTGTTTTCCGGCTATGGCGCGGGCGCGGTGGCCACGCGGCTGGCCGACGCCGGGGCGAAGGCGCTCTTCACCGCCGACGGCTTCTATCGCCGGGGGACGGTCGTGCCCTTGAAGCCGACGGCCGACGAGGCGGCCGCCGCCGTCCCCACAGTCGAGCATCTCATCGTCCTGCAACGGGCGGGCAACGAGGTGACCATGCAGGACGGGCGCGACCACTGGTGGCACGAGCTGGTCGCGCCGCAGTCGCCCGTGGCCGAAACGGCCGACACCGCCGCCGAAGAGTTGCTGATGATCATCTACACCAGCGGCACGACCGGGCGGCCGAAGGGAGCCGTCCACACCCATTGCGGCTTCCCGGTGAAGGCGGCCCAGGATATGGCCTTCGGGATGGACACCCATCCCGAAGACACGATCTACTGGATGACCGACATGGGCTGGATGATGGGGCCGTGGCTGGTGTTCGGGGCCACGCTGCTGGGGGCGACGTTCTTCATCTACGACGGCGCGCCCGACTACCCCGACGTGGATCGCCTGTGGGCGCTGGCCGAGCGCCACCGGCTGACCCAGGTGGGCGTGTCGCCGACGCTCATCCGCGCCCTGGTCCCCCATGGCGAAGCGCCGGTGCGACGGCATGACCTGTCGAGCGTGCGCCTCTTCGGCAGCACCGGCGAGCCGTGGAACCCCGATCCCTGGCTGTGGCTGTTCAACGTCGTGGGCGAGGGAAAGCGGCCGATCATCAACTACTCCGGCGGCACGGAGATCAGCGGCGGCATCGTCATGGGCAACCCTATCCTGCCCCTGAAGCCGGCGGCGTTCGCCGCCCCCTGTCCCGGCATGGCCGCCGACGTGGTCGACGCCGACGGCAACTCCGTCCGTAACGAGGTCGGCGAGCTGGTCATCCGCGCGCCGTGGATCGGCATGACGCGCGGCTTCTGGCGCGACCGGCAGCGCTATCTCGACACCTACTGGTCGCGTTGGCCGGGGGTGTGGGTTCATGGCGACTGGGCGGCCATCGACGAGGACGGCCTGTGGTATATCCTCGGCCGCTCCGACGACACGATCAAGATCGCCGGCAAGCGGCTTGGCCCGGCCGAGGTGGAGTCGGTGCTGGTGGCCCACCCGGCGGTGCGCGAGGCGGCGGCCATCGGCGTGCCCGACGCGCTGAAAGGCAGCGCGCTGGTCTGCTTCTGCGTCCTCGCGCCGGGGGTCGTCCCGTCCGACGCGCTGGCGGCCGAACTGCGCGAACTGGTGGCCGACGAGATCGGCAAGCCGCTGCGGCCCAAGGCGATCCGCTTCGTCAGCGACCTGCCCAAGACGCGCAACGCCAAGGTCATGCGCCGCGTCATCCGCAGCGCCTGGCTGGGCGAGGATCCGGGGGATACATCGAGTCTGGTGAATCCGGGGGTTATCGGCGAGTTGCGCGGTGGTTCGTCCGACGGTTAAGCCGACTGTTCGACTCGTATGATAGTTAAAACCAAATTCCTGCATCTATGGTAGAATGTTTCCACGACGGCAAGCATGAAACTAAGCTTTCGAGTCCACGCGATTCAACGAATGTTCCAACGCTATGTCACGAAAGCTGACGTTCAGCATATCGTGACGACGGGCGAAACGATCGTATCCAAATGATACCCCTTATCCCAGTCGTTTAATACTACTGGGCTGGCGAGGCGTTCGACCCTTGCATATCGTCATCGCCGAAAACAAGGCTGATGATGAGATAATCGTCATCACCGTCTATGAACCCGATCCGATTCAATGGTCAGCCGATTTTCGTGAGAGAGCAACATGAAATGTGTCATCTGCCGGCAAGACGAAACAATTCCCGGTTTCACGACCGTCACGCTTGAGCGAGACAGTCTCACCCTGGTGATCAAGCAGGTGCCTGCTCAGGTTTGTCCGAACTGCGGCGAAGCCTATGTCGATGAGGATGTAACGGCGCGGCTGCTTGAGGATGCCGAGACTATGGCTGATGCCGGAGCATTGGTGGACGTACGCCATTACGCACCGCGTCGTCGCTTCACACCCGCGGCGGTCGGCGCACCCGACAGCACAACGCTTTTGCGTGAAGATCGCGACCGATAAGCCGCCGGCACATCGCCGATATTGCAATGGAAAAGTTGTTTGCGGCCGCCGGTCAGTAGCATAGACTACTGAAATCGTGAAAATCCATCTCCATAGCATCGGCTGCCGGCTGAACCAGGCCGAGATCGAGACGATGGCCCGGCAGCTCCAGGCGGGCGGCCATGTCATCGTCGGCGACGCGGCCGAGGCCGACGCCATCATCCTCAACACCTGCGCCGTGACGGCCGAGGCGGCCCGCGATGCCCGCCACCTGACCCGGCGCTTCCACCGGGCCAATGAGTCGGCGCAGATCGTCCTGACCGGCTGCTATGCCACCCTCGCGCCGGACGTGGTGGCGGCGCTGCCCGGCGTCGGCCGTGTGGTGGGCAATGGCGACAAGGAGCGGCTGCCGCTGCTGCTCGACCCGGCGCTGCCCGTTGACGCGCCGCTGTTCGACAGCGAGCCGATCGCCCGCGAGGCGCAGCCGGGCAGTTTCGGCCGCACACGGGGGTTCGTCAAGGTGCAGGACGGCTGCGACAATCGCTGCACCTTCTGCGTGACGACCATCGCTCGCGGCGCGGGCCGCAGCCGTCACCTGGCCGACGTGGTGACCGAGGTGGGACGCTTTGCGGCGGCGGGCTATGGCGAGGTGGTGCTGACCGGCGTGCATCTGGGCAGCTACGGCCGCGACCTGGGCCGCCCGGCGGGGCTGCGCGAGCTGGTGGCGGCGCTGCTGGCCCACACCGACATACCGCGCATCCGCCTGTCGTCGCTGGAGCCGTGGGAGATCGCCGAAGGGTTCTTCGAGTTGTGGGACGACCCGCGGCTGATGCCCCATCTGCATCTGCCGCTGCAATCGGGCAGCGACCGGGTGCTGCGGCGCATGGCCCGCCGCACCAGCCGCGCCGCTTTCCGCGCGCTGGTCGACGAGGCCCGCGCGCATATCCCCGATCTCAGCGTCAGCACCGATGTGATTTGCGGTTTCCCCGGCGAGACGGAGGACGAGTTCGCCGAGACGCTGGAATATGTCGAAGCCATCGGCTTCTCGCGCATCCATGCTTTCAGCTATAGCCCCCGACCGGGCACGGCCGCGGCGCGGATGCCTGATCAGGTTCCGGGGCCGGTCAAGCGCGACCGGACGAAGCAGCTCATCGCTCTGGGCGAGCAGCTGAGCCTGGCCTTCCACCGGCGCTACGAGGGAACGACGCGGCCGGTGCTGTGGGAAACGGCCACCGGCGCGGAGCGCGACGGGTTGTGCTGGGCGGGATACACGGACAACTACATTCGCGTGGCGGCCGTCGGCCCGGCCGATTTGATGCGGCGGGAGACATTGACGCGCCTGGGCGATGCGCGGGGCGAGGGGATGAGCGGGGTGATTGTATGGATGAATCAACGATATGGATAAAAAACTGGAAAACCCGGCAACTCTTCCCAACCCGTTCGGCGACCTGATCGGCCTGCGGTTCGACAGTTGGGGCG
>DAOMSB010000166.1:0-4671 GCA_035446145.1 Promineifilum sp. (SeqCode)
GGTTGCCCACGCGCCGTCATGTGCTAGAATGCGATCTGTTATTTAACCGGAATAGAAGGGTTGGGCGGCTGCACGATGGGCCGCTTTTTTTCCATCCCAAAAGAGACTGAGCATTTTCAGGTCAAGTAATTTCCGGGAAGGGGCTAAAAGTTCATGGAAGAAAATCAAAACAATTCGGGCAAACGCCTCTCCACGCCGATCCTCGTCGGCTTCGTGGTTGTTGCTGCCCTTATTCTTGTGGGACTATTTTTGCCGCCAATCTCCCTGGGCACGCGCCTGGGGTTGGGTGGCGGGCAGCCGGCGGCCGGCGTCACGCCCGAGGCCACCGCCGGAGTTGTCGAGTCGGCTGCGCTGCCTGAGGGCGTGACCTTGACGACCGCCAATGGCGCGGCCGTCGGCGTCAGCCGTATGGCCGCCGCCGATCTGGCTACGGCGGCCGATGGCGCGCTGGCGGCTGCCGCCGCGGCGCTCCCCGCCGATGCGGTCGTGGGCGATGCCTACGTCCTCAACTTCACCGGCGACGCGCCCACGGGCCAGATCGCCCTGCCGTTACCGGCGGACCTGGCCGGCGCCGAAGACGTTGACCTGCGCGGTTGGGACGGCAGCGCCTGGGCCTACATGCCCAGCCGGATCGATACCGCCGCGGGCGAAGTCGTGGCCGCCGAGGGCGCGTTGCCCCTGGCCGTGGCTTTGGTTCGCTCCAACGCGAATACGCAGCCGGTCATCAGCGTCGAACTCGCGCCGGATGCGGGCGTACCCGAAGACGTGACCCCGCTGGTAGGCGAGACATCCGTCGGCCCGCTGGTTCTCGACCAGAGCGGCAGCCTCACGGGCGACATCGCCGGCCTGCCGGAAGGGAACAATCGCTTCATTCGCATCACCAATCGCGGCGCGGTCGTCGATCAGGCGGCCATCACCGCGTTCCTCAACGAGCCTGCCATGCAAGACGCCCAGATCGGCGGCCTGGTGGAACAGGCCAAGGCGGGCGGATTTGCCGGCGTTCACGTCGACTATCAGGGCATCCCCGCCGCCATGTCGGCCGCTTTCACCGAGTACGTGAATCGTCTGGCCGACGCACTCCGCGCCGAGGGCATGCAACTGGCCATCACCCTGGGTACCCCCGCGCCTGTCGGCAACGGTTGGGACACGGGCGGCCAGAACTGGGCGGCGCTTGGCCGCGCGGCCGACATCGTCCATGTGCAGATGCCGCTTGACCCCACCGCCTACGTCGAAAATGGCCCGGCCGAGCAACTCGTCGCCTGGGCTGTTCAGCAGATCGACCGCAACAAGGTCAACCTGCTGCTGACGGCCGGCGCGGTCAACAAGGTCGGCGATCTCTATACCGAACTACCGTCGGAGCAGGCTCTGGCCAATCTGGGCAAGCTGGCGCTGACCGGCGGCGCGGTGGAAGTCGAACCCGGCGCGGCGGTAGACGTGTCCCTCGAGGGCACGGCTTCCCCGCTGGAGTGGGACGGCACGGCGCTGGCCTATAAATACACGTTTGAACAGGCCGGGCAGGAGCAAACGGTCTGGTTCGTCAGCGAGGCAGCGCTCGTCGATCGCCTGAAGCTGGCCTCCGAATTTAACCTGCGCGGCGCGACGGTGCGCGGCCTGGCGCTGGGCAGCGGTCCGGCCTATGCCGCGGCGCTGAACAACTATCTGGGCCAGGGCGACGCGCCCCAGCCCGGCGGCGCGGCCATCGCCTGGACCGTGCGCGATGCCGGCGACAGCATCATCGCCAGCGAGACGGGCAGCGATCTGGGTTACACCTGGACCGCGGCCGAGAACCCCGGCACCTACACGGTAGAGGCCGATCTTGTGCTGGGCGAGACCACGATCGATCTGGGCGAGGTTGAGGTCGTCGTCGGCGGAACAGTCGCCGAGGCGCCGGCAGCCACCCCCGAAGCAACCACCGCACCGACCGCGCCATCCGGCGGCACAGCCGGTCAGCCGGCCCCGACCGCGCCCACGGCTAACCTGGGTCCGGCGGGCGAGGCCACGGCCGTGGTCAACTCCCCGGCCAACGTGCGCACCGGCCCCAGCATCTCCTACGGGACGATCGCGGGCGGCGCGGGCGCGGGCACAGTCGTCAAATTGATCGGTCGCAATGACCTGAGCAGCTGGTATAACATCACCCTGCCCAGCGGCGAAAAGGGCTGGATTCTGGGCCAGCTGGTGACAATCAACGCAGGCTTCAACGTCGCCGGTCTGCCGGTCGTGGAAGCGCCACCGCCAACCACCGCCACTGGCGGTACTCCGGCCAGCGGCGCCGCTGCTGCGCCGATCGTCGCCCCGCCGCCCGTGGCCTCCGTCGGCAACGTGGGCACCTTCGAGCTGGGCGGCCAGGCCGCCGGCATGCCTTCCGGCACCATGCAGTACGCGGGCATGAAATGGGTGAAGAAGCAGCACAAATGGAACCCCGGCGACTCGCCTTCGGCCGTTGCCGGTCTCATCAATGACGCCCACGCCGCGGGCATGAAGATCCTGCTCAGCATCCCCGGTCAGCTCTACCCGAGCAGCATCGACTTCGAAGCCTACACCAACTTCCTGGGCGGCGTGGCCGCATTGGGGCCGGACGGCATCGAAGTCTGGAACGAGATGAACATCGAGCGCGAATGGCCGCTGGGCCAGATCGACCCGACATCCTACGTCAACAATATGCTGCGCCCGGCCTATCAGAAGATCAAGGCCGCCAACCCCAACGTTATGGTTATCACTGGCGCGCCCGCGCCCACCGGTTTCTTTGGTGGTTGCAGCGGCGCGGGCTGTGATGATGCGCCCTACGTGGCGGGCATGATGGCCGCCGGCGCGGGCAGCGTGTCGGACTGCGTGGGCGTCCACTACAATGAAGGCCTGATGCCGCCGTCGGCCACCAGCGGCGACCCGCGCGGTTCGGGCGGCCATTACACCCGCTACTTCCAGGGCATGATCAACGCCTATGCGGGAGCGGGAGCAGGAGCGCTCTGCTTCACCGAACTGGGTTATCTGAGCGGTGAAGAGTGGGGTTCGCTGCCGGCCGGCTTCCTGTGGCGGCCGCCGTATAACCTGACGGTGGCCGAACACGCGCAGTATCTGGCTGAGGCGGTTCGCGTCGGTGTCCAGAGCGGCCGCGTGCGCATGATCATCGTCTTCAACGTCGACTTCAAGACGTTTGGCGACGACCCGCAAGCCGGCTACGCCATGATCCGCCCCAACGGCAGCTGCCCGGCGTGCGAAACGTTGCGGCAGGTGATGGGACAATAAATGTAGCTCAACCTGTCGAGGTTGAGGGTTAAAGAAGACACAAGCCGGGCGGGTTGGGCTGCAATTACAATGCGGCCCAACCTGTCCGGCATGAAATCCAGGAAGATGCAAGCCGGACGGCTTGCGCTACATACAGGGTTCAATAAAGCGAGGAGAGATTCCCATGCAGCGACACCCGAAAGCGATCATCTGGACGATCACCGTATTGATGACGTTGATCCTGGTGGCTTGCGGCGGCGGAGAAGCCACCCCCGAGCCGACCGCCCCACTGGAGAACCAGCAGCCCGCCGCCACCGAGGCGGTCGAAGCCGTCATGGCCACGCTACCGCCGCCGGTCATCTCCGGCGAAATCCTGCCCACGCCCACGCTGGCTCCCGTCGAGGGCGAGGTGGTTGAAGAGGCTGCCCCGACCGTGGCACCGGAAGTCAGCGGGCCCTTCCCGGCCGACCAGTTCGGCTACGGCATCCAGATCCATGGCAACGCCACCGTCGGCAATCCGGCCGACACGATGACGGCCGTACACGATCAGTTGGGCATGAATTGGGTGAAGGCCCAGATTCAATGGTGGCTGGTGCGGCCGGACCCGGATCCGGCGGTCGAGCAGTGGTTCTTCTATGATGCCGTCATCGACGAGGCCCACAACAAGGGGCTGCGCCTGATGGTCAGCGTCGTGGGCGCGCCGGAATGGACGCGTGCCGCGGGCGGCGAAAACGGCCCGCCCGACGACTACAACGAGTACGCCCGCTTCCTGGGTGAACTCATTGACCGCCATCCGGGCAAGATCGACGCTATCGAGGTCTGGAACGAACAGAACCTCGACCGTGAATGGACGAGCGCCAACGGCATCAGCCCCGAAGATTATGTGCGCTTCCTGCAAACCGCCTATGAGGCCATCAAGGCCAAGGACCCCAACATCATCGTCATCAGTGGCGCGCTCTCGCCGACGGGCACGGGCGACTGGGTGAAGTGGGCCGACGATTTCGAGTATCTCGATCGCGCTCTGGCGGCGGGGATGCTCAACTATGCCGACTGCGTGGGCGCGCATCACAATGGCTATAACATCGGCCCCGATGTGGCCTACGATCAGGCCGGCGCATCGCCCAAGGCGGCCACGGCTACCTTCCGTGGCCCGTTCGACAACCCCCACCACTCGTGGAGCTTCTACACGACGCTCAACACCTACGCCGACAAAGTGCAGGCCGTTGATCCCAACAAGAAGTTGTGTGTAACCGAATTCGGCTGGGCCAGCAGCGAGGGCTACACCGAGTATCCGGTCGGCTTCGAGTTTGCGCTCGATAACACCCTGCAAGACCAGGCGACCTACATCACCCAGGCGTTCAATCAGATGAACGAATCGAACGACGTCTGGCTGGCCTTCCTGTTCAACTTCGACTTCGGCAACAAGGGCGGCGGCCCCACCGACGACCC
>DAOMSB010000167.1:0-4620 GCA_035446145.1 Promineifilum sp. (SeqCode)
GTGTACTCCAGGTCGCCGCCGACGGGCAACCCCCGCGCGAGGCGGGTCAGCTTGACGTTGCGGTCGCTCAGGCGGCGCTGCAGATAGAGGGCCGTCGATTCGCCCTCCAGCGTCGGATTCGTGGCCAGGATGATCTCCTGAAAATCGCCTTTGTCCACGCGAGCGACCAGCTCGTCGATGCGCAAATCATCCGGCCCGATGCCCTCCACCGGCGAAATAGCCCCGTGGAGCACGTGATAGCGGCCGTTATAGGCCCGCGCGCGCTCGATGGCCAGCACGTCCAGCGGCTCCTCGACGACGCACAGCAGGCGGGCGTCGCGCGCCTCGTCGTCACAGATGGCGCAGGGATCATCCTCAGTGATATTGAAACAGATCGAACAGAGCCGGGTGTGTTCCTTCAAGTCTTGCAGCGCCGTCGCCAGATCGATGGCCTGATTGCCGGCCGCGCGCAGCAAATAGAACGTCAGCCGCGAGGCCGACTTGGGGCCGATGCCCGGCAGGCGGGCGAACTCGTCGATGAGCCGCTGCACGGTGCGCGGCAGCACGGATTGGGCCACGGCCTAGCCTAACCCCAGACCGCCGAGCAGACCATCCATCCCGCCCACGCCGCCGGTGATACCTTCCATTCGCTGCGCGGCCAGCGCCTGCGATTGTTCGATGGCGGCGTTGATCCCGGCGATGAGCATATCCTGCAGGAATTCGGCTTCGTCCGGGCTGAGCAGCTCCGGGTTGATAGTCAGGGCGCGCAGCCGCTGGTGGCCGGTGATGGTGACGGAGATCGCCCCACCGCCGGCGGTGACCGTCACCGTCTCGTTCTCCAGCGCCGACTGCGCCGCGGCCATATCCTGCTGCATCTTCTGCATCTGTCCCAGCATATCGTTGGGCGACGCGGATTTCTTCTTGGTTTTGTTATGGAAGGATCGCTTGGTCATCTATTCCCCTTTTTTAAGTACGAGGTACGAAGGACGAAGTACGAACGACGCGCACTTCATTCCTGATTCCTGATTCGTAATTCCTAATTCTTCACCACTCCCCCCAACTCCGAGGCCAGCGCCTGGAACTCTTCGCGGGCGATGGGCATGGGGTATTCGGAGGTTGTCACAGTGCGGGCGGTGCAATCGGCCGCACCCAGCGCGCGGAACGTATCGACCACAAGGTCGAGCGCCCCGGCCGTCTTGTCGAATTTGTCTTTCAGCAACGGATAATCGAAGCCGAGAATGATGGTGTTGCCCTCAAGCGCCAGCGGCTTGCACATCGCCAGCAGCGCGGGCAGGTTCTTGTTGCGGCGGCCGACCCGTTTGGTCATCTCCGGCCACATTGCAGCTATGCCGGCTACGGTCAGAGCACTGTCGCCGACCGCCGACGGCCGACCGACGACCGCTGTCGGCGGCTCTTGCGGCGATCTGTCATCGACGGACGATGTTTCTTCCGCCGTGGTTTGTGGTCTGTCATCGGCCGCCGACGGTCGACTGCCGACCGCCACCGGATGTTCTTGCTGTGGTCTGTGGCCAGTGGTCAGTAGTCTGTCGTCAGTGGTCTGCTGTCCGTGGCCGGCGGTCGCCGGTCTGCGGTCGGCCGTCTCTTCATTCGTAACTCGTAATTCGTAATTCGTAATTACTTCCGGCACCAGTTCCAAAAACGCCAGCTCCAGCGGCAACTGCGGCTGCCAACTCCCCGCCGGCTGCATCGACGCTTCATGGAAGCGGCGCACGGCATCGATGAGCGCCTTGCGCGGGGCGCGGCGGGCTTGGGCCAGCATCTCCGCCCGACGCTCGACCGGGCCGTCAACCTCAATGTTGCCGCTGGCCTGGAGCATCAGCAACTGCCGCAGGTGGGCCACCATCTGGCGGCAGAACTGGCGCGGGTCGGCTCCGGAGCCGAGGGCGTCATGGATGGCGGTCAGGCCGCGGGCGCTGTCGCCGTCGAGCCAGGCGTCAGTGACGGCCAGCACGGCCGCGTCGGGGGCCGTGCCCAGCACGATCTGCGCCTGCTCCAGCGTGATGCGGTCGTCGGGCGAGACAACCAGTTGGTCGAGCAGACTCTCGGCGTCGCGCAGGCTGCCTGCGCCCTGCCGGGCGATAAGTTCGACGGCCGCCGGTTCAATCGCCAGCCCCTCCTGGGCCGCCAGCCAGTTGAGCCGGGCGGAGATTTCGGGCGTGGTCAGCAGCCGGAAGTTGAACTGCTGGCAGCGGGATTTGATCGTCAGCGGGACCTTGTGCTCTTCGGTCGTCGCCAGCACGAAGATGGTGTGGGCCGGCGGCTCCTCCAGCGTCTTCAGCAGGGCGTTGAAGGCGGCCGTGGAGAGCATGTGAACTTCGTCGATGATGTAGACCTTGTACGTGCCCTGGCTGGGGGCGAAGTTGACCTTGTCGCGCAGGTTGCGAATGTCATCGACGCCGGTATTGCTGGCGGCGTCGATCTCGATCAGGTCGAGAAAGCGGCCCTCGTCGACGGCCAGACAGAGGGGGCAGCTATCGTCGGGGCGTTCAGCCGGGTCTTCGGCCGTGCAGTTGACCGCCTTGGCCAGCAGTCGGGCCATCGTCGTCTTGCCCGTGCCGCGCGGCCCGCAAAACAGGTAGGCATGGCCCACGCGCCCGGCAGCGACGCCGGCTTGCAGCGTGTGGGTGACGTGTTCCTGGCCGATGACCTGGTCGAACCGGGCCGGTCGCCATTTGCGGTAGAGTGCTTGCGACATGAGCTTTCGCGTGAAACCTCTGAAACCTCAGAGGTCTCAGAAGACCTCTGAGGTTTGCATGGCGCAAGTTTAACACCGATAAGGGGGGGGAACAAGGCGGGCCGCCGCATGAATGGGTAGGCATAACGACGCTTGCGCGCCCTGCCCTGCATCTGTTATGATGCTGTTGTCGCTGGTTTTCGAGAGTTGGGGCGTACCGTGTTTGCAGCGCCGGGAGCATTAACATGTTTGCAGCGCGTAACCTGTTTTGTCGGCGGCCGATTTTTCTGTTGGTCTTGTTAGCTTGCACCGCTTGCGTGCCGACCGCCATACCGGAACCAACAGCTTCATTCCCGCAAGGTGACATACCCGGCGGTACACCAACGTCGATACTTGCGCAAATCGCAACCTTGCCCCCTTCACCTTCCCCAGACATTTACCCGCCGTTACCTACTGCAACCTACACACTACCGCCCTACCCGTGGCCGACAGCGACGCCGGGGCCGACTGAGGAACCCACAGAGACCGAGGAGCCGACGCCGACCGACCCGCCCGTGCCGACGCTGCCGCCAACGCCGGTTGTCACCCTCATTCCGACTGTCGCAGCGCCCTTCATTTCATTTCCCGAAGGGACGACACCTCAGCCGTTCACCTTCTACTATCGAGATGGCGACGTCATTCTCTCGCTGAGCAGTGAGTCGGGCGCGGAGCCGCAGGTTTTTCTCAATCCCCTGGCCGAGTTGGGCCTCTACTTGCCGCCGCGACCGGAATACATCTCTGATTGGGGCGCCATGTCGCCTGATGGGCGAACACTCGCCCTGGTGCTGACGAATGATCCCGTTTCCAAAATGCCCGAAGGAGCGACCGATGCGTTCTCGGCCGCGCCGCATCCGGTGAGTATCTATCTTCTGGATATGGCAGGTCGAGAATTGCGGCTCCTTGTCCCGGAAGGTTTTATCCCTGTCTGGTCGCCCGACGGCAGCCGGATCGCTTATCGTTCCACGAAGACCCTGGGTCTCTGGGTGGTCGATGTCATAACAGGCGAAGCCAGGGAAGTGTACGGCGTCAGCGATGAGCACTTTGTGCGCGGGTTTACCTGGGCATCCGACAATCGTCACTTGTCGCTCATAGATGACAAGTTGTATGAAACAACGGAGTCGTTGATTGTCGATGCCAATGGTCTGGAGCCGCCGAGGGCCATTGTTCCCGGGCGGACTTACGGCGTTTCCACTGCCGAATGGTCGCCGGTGGATCAACGACTGGTCTTTACCATGACCGGTCCCGGGCGGCAACCTGTTCAGGACCTGTGGCTCATGAACAGTGACGGCACGGCCGCGCGGCAATTGACCCATGACCTGAACGTGCTCGGCGGACGGCCGCAATGGTCGCCGGACGGCCGCTGGATTGCGTTTAGCGCTTTAGCGGCCTATGAATCCGAGTATTCATCGTATGACCTGTGGCTCAGCGACCCCACAGATGGGGTGCTCCAGCGGTTGACTTACGACTGGGACCCGGGGCCATATGACCCTTCATACGACCCTTCGATCCAGGACTCTCAACCGCAATGGTCTCCCGATGGGATACAACTCCTCTTTTTCAAATCCTCGAATCAGGTATGGCTTTTATCGTTGATCGATGGCCGTCGCCGCCAGTTACTGGAAAGCGAAGACAATCTGTACGACAGCGGGCTCCTTGTCACACGTTGAGTTATTGGAAGGGTAACGGGCCATGGATAGGAGGAAATAGCTTATGCTCATAAGGCTTGGCCTGTGTTCATCAACTATTCTCACGCTAAGCGGCTGCGCCATATCGCCGCCGGCCGGCCACGAACAATCTGTCACATCTTCGCCCCTAACAATCGTCGCGGCCCAGACGCCTACGAAACCAGCCACCTCATTCTGGGCACGTATGGCGGTGATCCCGACGCGCGGCCGCAGGTCACAATT
>DAOMSB010000168.1:0-4531 GCA_035446145.1 Promineifilum sp. (SeqCode)
TAGCCGGGCAGGCCGCCGGGGCTGATGATCTCCAGCCGGTCGGCATACATGCGAATCTCGATGCGCCGGCCGCTGATGCGATAGTCGCGGTGGGCCACGGCGTTGACCAGCGCCTCGCGCACGGCGAAGCGCGGATACTCCAGCAGCTCCTCGCGCTCCAGCCCGTTGACCGTGGCCCCGACGCGCATCTCGTCGAAGACGATCGACCAGGCGCGCTCGATGATGCGGGCCACCGGCCCGGTCAGTTCGGCCCGCCGCCCATAGCCGATGCCGCCGTCCTCGCCGCGCGGCTCGGTGCCGGGGAAGCGCACGAAGACGACGCCGCTCTGGGGCAGGAACGCCTGCGGATTGCGCCCGAACAGCAGCAGCCCGATGAGCGTCGGGTTGCCCTCGCGGTCGGTCGCGCCGACCTCGTGCATCAGCTGCGAGACCGACGACGAGCGCGCGCCGGTGCGCGTCTCGCGCTTGTCCAGATATTCGCGCAGCGTCTCGGTGTCGAGGTCGCTCGCCTTGGCGCCGGGGACCGGCTCGGTCTCGAAGTCGGCCGTGGGGCGGCTTGCGGCCAGGGTGCGGATCTCCTCGCCCGATAATGGCCGGTTCTCGTCGCGGCGGCGCACCAGCACGCGGCCGTCGCTCAGGCTATGGAGTTCCAGGCTGCGCGGCACCTGGATGCCGATGAAGCGGCCGGCGGGCAGTTCCACCGCCTGGAACCGGCTGGGCACGGGCGGCAGGCACAGGGCGGCCGCCTCGCGCAGCGCCAATTCGGCCTCTTCTTCCCATATCTCGGTCGTGGGGCGGCCGTCGCGGTTGATGCCCAGCACGATCAGGCCGCCGTCGCTGTTGGCCAGCGCCACCAGCGACTCGGCCAACGGCAGCAGCGCCGTGCCGGGCAGATAGACGGTGCGCGGGCCGGGCTTGGGGGTGATCATGCGCCGGACAGTTCCCACGGCTGCGGGTCGTGGACGTCGAGGGCGGCCATCGCCGCGCCGACGATGCCCGCCTCGTTGCGGAAGGCGGCCGGCAGGAGTTTGGCCCGCAGCTTGATATAGGGGAAGAACTTCTCGTGCTTCTTGCTGACCCCGCCGCCGATGATGATCACGTCGGGCCGGAAGAGCAATTCGACGTACTGGAAGTAGTCGTTCAGCCGCTCGCCCCACACCTTCCAGCTCAGCTTCTCCTGCTCGCGGATGCGGTCGGAGGCGAGTTGCTCGATGGTCTTCTTGCGGCCGCGCAGGTAGAGGCGGCCCAGCTCGGAGTTGGGGACGATGTGGCCGTCATGGAAAACGGCGCTGCCGATACCCGTGCCGATGGTGAAGACCATGACCAGGCCGGTCTGGCCCTTGCCCGCGCCGAAGTACATCTCGGCCAGGCAGGCCACGTCGGCGTCGTTGCCCACGGTGACCGGGCGGCCGATGGCCGCGCTGAGCCGCTCGGCCAGATTGACGCCTTCCCAGCCGGGGAAGGCCAGCGCCGTGGGCGGGGTTATCACCTCGCCGCGCATGACCACGCCCGGAAAGCCCACGCCGACGGGGCCGCTGTAGTCGAATTGCCGGACGAGATCATGGACGACGGCCACCACCTCGTCGGGCTGGAAGCCGGCGGGCGACGGCACGCGCAGCCGCTCGGTGACCGGCTCGCCCGTCGCCGCGTTGACGATCGCCCCCTTGATGCCCGATCCGCCGATGTCGATGCCGAGTATTTCCATTTAGCTTTCGCTCCTTGTGATAGCAGACCGCAAATTCAACGCAAGGGCGCAAGGGCGCAAGCCAACCGATCTTGCATTGCGTCCCGGCGCCGACTCCTGCACAGAAACCCGGCGCCGCTAAACATCACTCTTGCGGCGGTTGCAATCGGCGCACAACATCTGGCAATTCTCGGCCACCGTCTTGCCGCCCTTGCTCCACGGGGTGATGTGGTCGCCGGCCATGCCGCTGAATTCAAAATGCTTGCCGCATTTCTTGCAGTTCCCTTTCTGCCGTTCGTAGGCCTCCCGCTTCTGGTTGTCGCTGAAGGCGCGGAGGCTCAGATGCCGTTCGTTGCGGGTCAGCACGTAGGCATAGACCCCCTTCTTTTTGGTCACGTCATCGTCGATCAGCAGCGTTTGAATCTCTTGCTCCAGTTTGGCGGTGTCGTACAGTTTGTCCCTGAATTCGTCGTAAAGCCCGCCCCATTCGATGCCTTTCATCTCCTTGCGGTAGACGGTGAAGGTGTCTTTCACCCACTCGATCACATTCCGGAAATACGTCCACAACTCGTTGGCGTTGGGGTCGTGCTGGTGGGCGGACATATAGGCCTCGATATTGCCCTTCGATATCCACTTGATGGCCGTCTCCAGAAACTCCTGGCGGATGGGCGAGCCGGTCACGTAATCCTTTGCCAGCCCATACGCCGCGCAGCCGGTCTTGCTGAACTTCAGCTTGGCGTCCGACAGCCACGGCCCGGTGTAGACGGCGTTGCGCAGCTCCTGGTCGGTCAGCTTTTCGCCGGCGATGTTGATGATCCGGAACCAGTCCAGCTTTTCCTTGTCGTTGCCCTCGCAGAAGTAGACCATGAGCTTGTAGTCGAGTATCTGCTCCTTCTCGGTCTCGGTCAGGTTGTGGAAGGCGCGGTTGTCGAGCGAGAAGTCGCCGATGACGTATTGGCAGAAGCTGATCGTGCGCTGCTGGCCGTCGAGCACCTCAAATGTGCCGTCGTCGTTCTTCACCCAGTACATGACGTTGAGCGGAAAATCCTTGCGGATGGTGTCGATGACGGCGTTGCGCTGCTTGCCGTCGTAGACGAATTCGCGCTGGTATTTGGGCCGGATGTTGAGCTTGCCGCCGTAGCCGACGACCCCCTCCTCGGCGCTGTCGACGTAGCCCGCGGCGACCTCACGGACGGTCATCTCGTGTAATTCGATTTTCACTGGGCGGCTCCTTTGCGTTTGATTAAAATGCGTGGGTAAGTATTCTTTAGGCCACTTGAAGTTATCAACACTGGCCCTGCGTTTAAATCACTGTAGTTTTTATAATCTTCCTTGGTGTAGACCTTGGATTTCAACGCGGGGTCGCCGGCCCCTCTTTTTGCCATACCAATAATCTCAAACTGATCCGGGTTGTACTTGTCCAGGAACGTAATCGGGACGCCCATCATCCCGTCGTAGTCGTAGGGTATTTCGGCCGTCCTCGATACTTCGATGGCGTCGTAGTTGTCGTAGCGCGGGTATTCTTCGGGGGTGTATTGCTTGTAGAGGGTGAGGTTGACGTGACGCTCATTGAAGTCAAGGTTGGTGAACCACCGAACGCCTTTGACGCGAATATATTTCGCGCCGTTTTCGTCTACTCTGTACCCGGCCGCTTGCAATGGATAAGAGTCCGGCACGCGGAATTCACGGTCGCCGCTGTGAATACTTTGCCCCAGCCAAATTCTATTCTCTTCAATCAGCCTGAAAACTTCCTTGTAGGTTATTGCATTTACGTTTCCAATAATGACAAACTCTTTGTCATACTCCACCAACTGCGCCACATACTCCCGAAACAGCGAAAAGGGCGGGTTGGTGGCCACGATGTCGGCTTCCTTCAGCAATTTGATGGATTCGGGGGAGCGGAAGTCGCCGTCGCCTTCCAGCGGGGTCAGCGCGTTCTTGCGGTTGCGCAGCAGCCATTCCACATCGGCCAGATCGACCGCGCCGTCGGCGTTCTCGTCGGTCACTTCGGTGATCTCGATCTTGTGGGGAATGGAAGCCGGCCCGGACCTCGGAGGTCTTCCGGGACCTCCGGGGTCCGCGTCGAACAGCGACAACTGTTGCCCGGCCACCGGCGAATCGACATAGCAGGTGGCGATGAGCTTCCTCAGCCCCAGGAAGTTGAAGTTCAGCGCGAAATACTTGAAGAAGTTGCTCTCATAGGGGTCGTCGCAGTTGCAGAAAACCACCTTGTCGCGGAACTGCTCCTTATAGTGGCGCATCTCGGCCTCGATGTCGGCCAGTTGGGTATAGAATTCGTCGGCCTTGTTCTTTTTGGCCTTGCTCAGATATTCCGTCGTCATTTACTCCCACCAATCGTCGCATAAAACAACGGCCGCGGCGGCACCGGCTCATCGCTGACGGTGATGGCCGCCGGGATGTCGCGCTCCGCCTGTTGCAGCGTCATCTCATCGCCGGCGTGGATCTGCCCGATCTCCTGCCCGGCCTCGATGTAGTCGCCGATCTTCACCGGCAACAGGAAGCCCACGCCGGGGTCGATCTTGTCGCTCTTCACCATCCGGCCGCCGCCGCAGCGCACGCACACCCAGCCCAGTTCGCCGGTGTCCATCGCCGCGATGTAGCCGCTTTTCCGGGCCTCCAGCGGCTCCACGAAGCGCGCCTTCGGCAGCAGGTCGGGGTCGTCCACCTGCCGGCCGTCGCCGCCCTGGGCCACGACCAGCTCGCGGAACTTGGCCAGGCCGCGGCCGTCGGCCCGCGCGGCGGCGATGAGCGCCTCGGCCTCTTCCAGCGTCGCCGCCTTCCCGGCCAGCAGCGCCATGTGCCCGGCCACCACGCGGCAATGCTCCC
>DAOMSB010000169.1:0-4455 GCA_035446145.1 Promineifilum sp. (SeqCode)
AGGTGGCCGGGACTGGTCAGAAAGTCGATTTTGGGCACAAAGGCCCGCTTGGAGAGACGCATGATCATGAAGATGCGGCGGGCATTGATGGCGATTTCGCACGCGCCGCCGGAGCCGGGTAAGCGAGTTTTTGGCGAGTTGTAATCGCCGATGACGGTTGTGTTGAGATTGCCGAAGCGATCGATCTGCGCGCCGCCGAGCAGAGCGACGTCGATCAACCCGCCTTGTAGATAAAGCATGAACAGGTCGGCCATGCTGACGACGGATGTGGCTCCACTGACCAGCGTCGGGTCGCCAATGGACAGGGGAAGTCGGGCCGGCTGTGCGCCGAATACGCCGCTCTCGTAAACAAGCTCCATGCCTGGCGAATGGGTGCGTCGAGCCAGGTTGCAGGCGATGTTGGGCAAGCCGACGCCGACGAAGACGGTTCGGTTGCCTTCCAGCGCGCGCGAGGCGGCGACTATCATCAATTCGGACGGAGATATTTTGGTGGATTCGTCCATGAATGGTTCCTGTTAACTGGTGGCCAGTTGCGAGGGCAAGAGTTGCTGCGTCAACAACCGGCGGAATGTTTGTTTTGGGTCGGCCGTGGCCTTAATCAGGCTATAGCCCACGGAATAAGTGAAGATGTAAGAGCGATAGAGCGGGTGGCTCAGAAAGCTGAAGCTCTTGGCAGCCCGCTCGGCCGTTACCAGCCCGTAGGTGCGGATGTAGTCGATGGCCTGCTCCCGATCCAGTTTGCCGGTGTGATAGAGGATGGCCACATTGCCGGTGACATAGCGCAGATCGCCGCCGGCGTTAGATATGCGGCGCAGCTGCTCGGGCATATCCGGCGTTGCGGCGATCTTCGCCGCAGGAAGCAGGCGTTCGACGTTCCATTCGTGATGGTCACCTTCGGGGAAGATCATTTCCAGCGCTATGGTAGCGATGCCTTCGGCGATCACGGCCGCTGGTGAATGCAGCAACATGGCCGCCTGCTCGGCATATCCTCGTTCGCGATAGAGGGCCTTCTCCTTGAGCAGGTGCTCGGTGTGGTGACCGGGATAACCTTCATGGGCAAAGGTGCCGATGAGCGCCGTTGCCTGAAGCGGCATGTCGGTATTAAATTCGATGAGTGAGCGGCCGTTGCCCAGATACCAGTTATAGGCGCTCCATGGCTGGCCCTTCACCAGGCTGATCTCGACCGACTCATCATCCGGCAAGTCGGTGATGGCGAGCGCGCGTCGGCGCGTTTCAACACGAGCCAGGTCCAGCAAGGGAAGCGCTTTATCGGTTTCAACCTCGAACGTCTTGCGCCATGCTTCGAGACGGGCGGCCAGGCTATCGCCCTGCTTGCCCGCGGGTAGAGCGCGGTCCAGTTCCTTGTGTGCTTCCGTGAATCGCGCCTCATCGACAAGTTCGGGCCGGATATCGTATATCCGGTAGACCTCATCGAGATAGTCGATCGTTTCGCCGTTGAGCATGCGTACCGTGCACTCGATGCCACGCAGCCCGGCTGTGAGGTATGCTTGCCGTGCCGGATCCGTGGTCGGGATGCGCAATTGCAGATCGGCGACGGCATCCAAAAGTTCGGCCGATGATTTGGCGAGCGACGCTTCGACTTCGGTCTTCAACGCTTCCGGCCCATAGTACGCATCTACGTAGCCATCGATATGATGTGCGTGGATCTCCAGCACGAGACGCAGATAATCCGTGCTAAACAGATCGAGTTTCGGCATTTGAGCACTCCACTCAGCCGTAGCGGCCGTAATTGACCGGATCGGCCATGAACTCACCAGGGTCGAGGCGCTCGAGGATCTCATGGCCGAGTTTCTCCAGATATGCGGCCCGGTCGGGTAGGCCATAGACCCATTCCTGCAGCCAGGCTTCGGTCGTATCCTGCTTGCGCGATGACTCATCCCATTTCAAATAGAAGTCATTGTCGCGATCGTAATAGCCCTGCACATAGCTGGGGTGCGCGCCGTAAGGTTCGTGGACGACGGCATCAACGATGAGGCCGGGGATGAGCGTGCGGTTCGGGTCGCGACGGATGACGTCCTCATCGACGATCTCTTCGACCACGACGATGACCTTCTCCGAGGCAAAGGCGACTTCCTTTTGCATCCCCAACAGGCCCCACAGATGCGTATTGCCGTGAATATCGGCCCGTTGCGCGTGGACAAAGGATACATCCGGCTTCAGTGGGGGCACGACGGCGATCGGCCCATCACCATAGGGGCTGTCGACGAACCGGATCCGATCGTTAGCCGCCGGCATGTCGCTGCCCAAATAGCTGCGTAGCGGAAAAAAGGGCAGGTTGGAAGCGCCGGCAATGTAGCGGCCGACCATGCCGAAATGGGAGTACTCCTCGATGGCCAACGGCCGGGGAATAGCCTGCTCTATGGCGCGCCGAATGCAGTGCAGGCTGCCGACGCCGGGGTTGCCAAGATAGCTGAAGACCAGCTTCGAGGCGACTCCCGCCGCGATCATCTGATCGTAGATCAAATCCGGGGTCATGCGGCAAAGCACGAGATCGCGCTTGTGCTGGCGAATAATTTCGTGGGCGGCCGCGAAGCAGATGAACGCGGTGAAGCCCTCGATGGCGATCGTGCAGCCGTCTGCCACGTAGCCGGCGACTGCCTCGCGCATGGATATGACTTTGCTGTTGGTGGTCATGTGGGTCAGTGGGTCAGTGGGTCAGTGCGGTCAGTGGGTCAGTGCGGTCAGTGCGATCAGTGGGTCAGTGGGTCAGTGGGTCAGTGGGTCAGTGGGTCAGTGCGGTTATCTGGTCGCACCTCTGACTGACCCACTGAATACTGATCTACTGATCTACTGAATACTGACCTACCGACCGGATGCAGACTTAATCAACAACCGTCTGGCTCTGTTCCTTCATGTACTGCTGGACGTAGTAGAAGCTGCCGGCGGCCTTGCCGGTGGAGCCGCTGCCTTTCCAGCCCCCGAAGGACTGGTAGCCGGGCCACGCGCCGGTGGTTGCGCCGCTGCCGCGATTGACGTAGATGACGCCGGCCTCGATGTTATCGAGGAACCACTGAATCTCGTCTTCGTCCTCGCTGAAGAAGCCCGCCGTGAGGCCATATTCCACATCGTTGGCCTTCTTCATGGCTTCATTGATGTCGTCGTACCCCTCCACCATGACGATGGGCAGGAACATCTCTTGTTTCCAGAGCGCATGATCTTCCGGCACGTTATCGGCGATGGTCGGGGCTACGTAATAGCCTTTGTCATCCAGCGTCTTTCCGCCATAGACGATATTACCGTGCTGGCGCAGGTCTTCGACGAAGCGCTGGTAGTCTTTGTAGGCGCTCTCGTTGATGACCGGCCCCATCCAGTTGTTCAGGTCAGTCGGGTCGCCAACGTTGATCTTGGCTGTTTGCTCCACCAGCTTCTTCATGAACTCGTCCTTGACGTCCTTGTGGACGTAGATACGAGAAAGCGCTGAACACTTTTGGCCTTGCAGCCCGAAAGCCGAACGCATCGCGCCCTGGGCCGCCTTGTCCAGGTCAGCCTTGTCGCTGACGATGGCCGGGTTCTTGCCGCCCATCTCGGCCACGCACGGCCGCGGGAATTTGCCGCCGGCGAAGGTGCGGATGATGTTCATGCCGACGTCATAGCTGCCGGTGAAGGTGATGCCGGCAACATCGGGATGATCGACCAGGGTCTGGCCTACGCTGCGGCCGCCGCCGGTGACGAAGTTGAAGACACCGGCCGGAACGCCCGCATCGCGGAAGGCTTCGGTCAGCAGCCAGCCGGTGAAGGCCGTGTCCGACGCGGGTTTGAAGACCACTGTGTTGCCGGCTACCATGGCCGCGCTGCTGGGGCCGCCCGCCAGTGCGCCGGGGAAGTTGAAGGGGGAGATGACCACCCATACGCCGTAAGGCTTGAGGACGCTGCGGTTGTGATGCTTGTCGCTCTCGTTCTTCAGCGGTTTGCTGAAGCCGTTGTTGGCTTCCATCGCGTCGCAGTTGTAGCGGATCAGATCGGCCGTTTCCTCAACATCGCCGAGGGCTTCCAGCCGGTTCTTGCCGACTTCGAGGCTCATGATCGCGCCGAGCTTGAACAGGCGATCGCTGAGCAAATCGGCTGCGCGTCGCAGGATAGCCACTCGCTCTTGCCATGGCGTATCGCGCCAGCCGGGGAAGGCCGCCTTGGCCGCGGCTACGGCGTCGTTGGCGTCCTGAGCCGTGCCCTGCTGGAAGTAGCCCATGACCATGCTAGTGTCGGTGGGGCTGACTTTGGCGAAGGTCTTGTCGTTGTAGCGTTCCTCACCGTTGATAAATATCGGGTAGGTGTGGCCCATATCGGCCCGAAAGTCGGCCACGGCCTGATCATAGCGCGCATGTAGCTCGGGATCGGGGCTTGCCAGCGTCGAATAAGTAACCTTGAATCTGCGTTCCTGGGTCATTAGGATCTCCTCGGAAATAGTTATGTGGGATAGGGTGGAAATGAACAGGC
>DAOMSB010000170.1:0-4379 GCA_035446145.1 Promineifilum sp. (SeqCode)
CAGAGCGATCGCGATGATGAGCAGCCAGATGACACGCGCCGGGCGATGGTTTCCCGAAGGGGGCGTCTTGTCTATTTCTGCCCTCTCGGCTTTATGGCGTGTCGTTTGAGGACAATCAGGGTCATATCGTCGAACTGGGGCGTTTGTCCGGTGTGATCGCGGATGTTATCGGTAATGGTCTCGACAAGATCGGCCGCCGGACGGCGGGCCGCGGCGCGGGCGGCGATCTGCAACCTCTCCAGCCCGAACTCGCCGAAATCCTCGTTCAGGGCATCGGTGACGCCGTCGGTATAGAAGATGATTGTCTCTCCCGGTTGTAACTGCGTGGAAAAGCTCTCCATATGGGCTTTCGGCACGACGCCAAGGGCGATGCCGTGGCCGGGTAATGGCTGGAAAGCCCCGTCGGGCTGCAGAAGCAATGGCGGGTTATGGCCGGCGTTGGCATAGGTGAAGCGCTCGGTGGATGGATCCCATACGCCATAGAAAACGGTCACGAACAGATCGGAGCGGGCCTCGCGGGCGATAATCTCGTTGGTGCGCGTGAGGACGTAGGCCGGGTCCAGATGGCTAAAGGCCACGGTGCGCAGGATGGTGCGGCTTACGGCCATGAAGAGCGCTGCCGGCACGCCCTTGTCGGCCACGTCGGCGATGACGATACCCCATTTGTCGTCGCCCAGCGGCAGAAAGTCGTAGAAGTCGCCGCCGACTTGCCGGGCCGCTTGCCAATGAGTGGCGACGGAGCAGCCGGGTATCTTAGGGCTGCCGTCGGGCAGGAAGCTGGCCTGGATGGTGTGGGCGACGTCCAGCTCCTGTTGCATGCGCGCCCGATCGGCCGATTCCTTGTAGAGCTGATTGTTGACGACCGCTGTGGCCGCCTGCTGGGCGATACCGTTCAGGATGTTGATTCGTCGGGTGGAGAATAGCGCGCGGCCCGGGCGTTCGCGTTGCAGCCCAACGATCTTCGCGCCCACCAGACGGCCGCGGGCCACCAGGGGAAAACTGTAGGCGTTCGACGTGTTAAGGACCGCTTCCAGCCAGCTTGGCACGCGCAAGGCGTAGTAGGTGGCGCTCGGCGGCCGCGGCTGATCGAAGTCGGGGGCCAACTGTGGCGACATGGCCAGGAACTCATCCCGATCGATTTCCAAGGTCTCCACCAGACCGCGCCCCATGGTGCTTACGCCGTAGCTTGGCCCGGCCTGGAAGATTTGCCGCGCTTCATCCCAGACCAGAATAAACACCGAATCGACGCCCACGAGCAAGGGCACCAGACGCACGATCGTATCCAGGATTTCATTCAAATCCGTCAGGCTATTGACCGCCTCGGCCACCTGTAACAGGGCGGTGTTAACCCAGGCTTCTTCCTGCTGAGCCAGGCGCAGGTAGGCTTCTTCCAGCGCCCGCTCCAATTGGGTGGCTACGTTCTGGACCAGCTCTTCCCGCAGCCGTTCATTGGACGTGTTAGCCTGGCGGCTCGTCGGGTCGTCATCGCAGGCGTCATCGGCCGTCAGACCGACGAACATGGCGCCCAGGTTTTTGCCCTGCGTGCTGCAAAGAGGGAACAGGCGCACACAGGACGATTCGTGCCGGCGCAGCCATAACGGGAGGTGGGCTGTGGTGAGTGGGTGACCGCCGACATGGATCGCATCCAGCGCGCCCCATTCGCCGATGTCAAGCTCAACGTCGCCAAAATAGGCGTCCTCATCTCCGTCGGCATTGACCAGTGACGCTCCGAAGTAGCTCTCGCTGTCCTGATCCCATAACAGGAAGCCGCACAAGGACACGCCGGTCAGGATAGGTACCAGCCGGGCAACTTCGGCGATCATCCCTTCGCGATCGGCGTGGCGGCTGATGGCTTCCGCCACCTGGAATTGGGCGGTCGTGATCCAGGCCAGCTCCTGTTCGCGGGCCAGTTGCCGGGATTTGTAGATGGCGGTGGCTGTTTCGGCCGCCAATGCTTCGAGGACGGAACGCTCGGTAGCGCCAAACGCGCCGATCTGGGGGCTTTGAACATCCAGAACGCCCAGCAGCTCATCGTTGACGAGCAGCGGGATGGCGATCTCGGCCTGGGTATCAGGCGTCAGGTCGGGGGGGATGCTGTCAATATGGCTGATAAAGCGCGCGTCATCGGCCACGCTGTTGGCGACCACTGTTTTATGCGTGGCGGCGGCCGTGCCGACAATCCCCTGCCCAAGCGGCATCCGCAATGAGATCGAGCGGTCGGTTGTTGCCGTCATCGGGCTAAGTTCCGGCACACTGCTCGCCTGGGCGATGACTTCCTGGGTATGATGGTCGACGCCGAAGACGGTCACCGGCTGGAATCCGAACGTGCGGCAAGTCATATCGACGGCCAGCTCCAGGACTTCTTCCGGCTGTTCGGCGGCATTCACCACATGGGCGATTTTGGTCATCAGTTCCAGATGGGCGGCGCGATTGCGCTCTTGCGCGAAGAGTTGGGCGTTGGCGATCGCTGCGGCCGCCTGATTGGTCAGGATCATCAACCGGCGCATGTCCTGATTGCTGAAATGTTCGGGCTGCTGGCTCTGAGCGGCGACGAGACCGATGGTGCGGCCGCCACTGATCATCGGCAGAAACAGAGCGGAGCGCGGCGGGTCCATGTTTTCATAGGTGGGTTGAGCCGGCAGCTGCTCCATCTCGCGCTCGAAATCTCGCACGAGCAGCGGGCGTTTCGTCGTCTGTACCCAGCCGACCAGGCCGCCGGCCGCCACGCCTTCCTTCTGATCAACGCCTAGATCAAAACATTGGGGAACGACCTGGGCCTCGCCGTCGATCGTCCAATAGCGGATATCGTAGAACCCCTCGTTAAACAGGCCCACCTGAAAGGTGCGATTATCAATGACCTGACCTGCTTGTTCCGCGATCAGGCGGCAGAGCGCGTCGATGTCAAGTTCGGCAGCGACGAGCGCCTGCCCGGCAGCGATCAGCGCCTCCTGCTCGGCCACCCGCTCCATGAGAATCTGTCGCGACCGATGGCGTCGCAGCAGATAAAGCAACAGGTTGAAGATGATCGCGATCAGGATTGCGGTAACCAGAAGCAGGATGATGAAGCTCTGGTCATTGATGGGGAGATTGGAGGGCATGGCCGGGATGGGGGACCTGCCCGGCTTCACGGATGAGAAGCGGGGCTACATATCCGACGTCAGGAGCTGTTCTTCGCGCGGCCGCGGGCGCGCGCCGTGTCGCAATTCTCGTGGATCTCGAAGACTTTATCGAAACCGACCATAGTGAAAATCTCTTGCAACCGGCTGTTCAACCCGCAAAGAGCCAGCGACCCCTCGTTGGCTTTGGCTCGCCGCCAGGCCCCGACCAGGCAGCGCAGCCCACCGCTGTTGATGTAGGTCGCTTGCGTCAGGTCCACGACGAGGTGATAGTGACCGTTGTCGAGAAGATCGTTGAGCGTTTCTTCCAGTTTTGTATTAAGAGCCTGGTCGAGTCGTCCTTCGACTCCAACCAGCCAGGTCTCGCTATGGGGGAGTTTCTCTTGCCAGACACTCATTAGGCTTCCTTATTTGACGCTGAGCTTTTTCACCATGACAAGCTGATTGCCCAGCCATCGGTCGGAGGTGAAATGGACCTCGTCCATGAGATTGCGGATGAAGTGCAGGCCCAGGCCGCCGATGCGTAATTGGCTCGCCAGCTCTTCGGCCGATGCGTTGTCGTCGGTAATGGTCGAAGGAGGGGGGACTATGCCGGGATCGAACGCTCGGCCGTTGTCGCGCAAGATAATGGTGAACTCATCGTCGCTGACATGGTAACTGATCTCGATATTCCCCGCGTCCTCCTGGCCATAGGCGTGCTCGATGATATTGGTCGATGCCTCATCGCAGCACAATTCCAGATGGAAGATGTCGTCCTCGTCGAATCCGGCCTCGGCCGCTCCGGCAGCGACGAACTCACAGATCCGCTTGATCTCATTGTATCGCCCCGGGACGGTCAGGATTCCTTCGTTGCCCATATTCAGGAATTAAGGCGCACTCAACTACCCTGTCATCGGCAGGGACAAAGTAGACCCAAGTTCAACGACAGGCCAGGTGACTAGAAGCTGCCGACGGCTGCCGCTTCGCTATCATAGACTTCAAATAGCGAATCCAGCCCAGCCAGAGCCAGCACTTCAACAACCCGTTCCGATGGATTGGCCAGGCGAACGTCGCCTTTTTGCTTCTTGCACTCGCGTAGCAGGGCGATCATGGCTCGCAGACCCGCGCTGCTGATGTACTCAACACCGCTCATCTCCAGCACGACACTATGCTTGCGTTCGGCAACTTCCTTGAGGACGCTATCAAACTGGGAAGCATTGCTGCTGTCGATGCGGCCGCTGATCTTCACCAGTTCTACTCGCTTCAGATCTTCAACAAGGATAT
>DAOMSB010000171.1:0-4363 GCA_035446145.1 Promineifilum sp. (SeqCode)
ACCAGATTATGCGGGACGGTATGGGAACCAAGCCCGGCCGGGCCGTCATACTCGCTGTCGGTATCCACCGCGTCGACGAACAGAGTGACGCTGCGCGACATCGCCACGTCGCCCCCTTCACTAACGTTCGAGCCGCCGATGTAGAACGCACCTTGCGGCGGGATCGGGTCTTCCGCCGGCGTCACCGGGATTTGGTCGGAGTAAGCCCCTTGCGCGCCGTCCGGCCCCTCGCCATAGAGCGTGACGTAGTAGGTCTGGCCGTTCTTCAGCCCATCGAGCTTGAACTCGCCGGTCGCGCCCATGTCCTGACAATTGCCCAGCACCCCTGCCGTCATACTGATGCACAGGCGCACGTTGACGTTGGTGTCCGGTCGTTGCGACCAGTTAACGACGATCGCTTCGTTGAAGGGCAGGATCACGATGCCGGTGAGCTTGAACGCCTTGTCATCGTCGGGCCAAAGCGGGTTGCGGCCGCCCTGCACCTCGCTGCCGTCCCGCTCACCGCCGCGGTCAGTGTCGGCGATGCACGGCGACGTGCCCAATCTCAGCTCTTCGAAGTTCAGCAGGCCGTCGCGGTCAGGATCGGCGCGAGCGTCGTTCTGACCCACGATCAACTTGCAGCGCTTCTCCCAGTCATCGGGCATGCCGTCGCCGTCGGAGTCGCCATCCCACTTGCCGTCATCCTGCGGGCCGTCGATCCAGAACCCGCCGTTCCATTCGCGGAACAGGTTCTCGCCGGCATTGGTCGGGTTGGGGAACAAGGCCACGATGCGAACGGCATAGGAGCCGCCGTGGTCGGTCAGGCTATAGGGGAAGCCGTAGATGCCGTCGGCCGCGCCGCCGTCGTTGTGGTTGCCGTCGTCGAACAGCAGCATCACGTCGGTGCCGCCCTCGTTGGCCACGGCCGCCGCGACAAGCGCCCCCGGCAACAGCCCCTTGTGATCCATGAGCGTGGCCACGATCGGCACCGTGTCGCCGGCTGTCGCCTGCCCGTTCGTCAGGCCCAGCAGGTTGCCTTCCAGCCGGATCGGCGTCTGGACGGCCAGGTTCATGATGTAGTCGCCCGGAACCTCGGCATAGCGCACCCGGAACCCCCACAGGCCCGGTTGCGGCTTGTTGACGATGACCACGTCCTCAAACGGGTCGTTGCGGATGTCCCAGTCGGTCGGGGTGGTGGCGTCGGGCGGGCTGATGGGAATCCAGCGGTCTTGCGCCGGGTCCATGCCGGGCATGAGCAACTCCACCCAGCGAATGCCCTTGTCGTCCTCCAGCTTGCCGACGGTCGTAAACTGGAAGCTGCTGACCGATTCATCAATCACGGCGAAGTGGGTGCTCCAGTCCTGGGGCGGCACGGCCTGATGGAGAAAGTGGAACAGTCGCGATGCATCCTGAGCGGCCGTGTCAAGGTACTCATTGGCGTTGGCGATGCCCAGTTGGGCGGGGTAGAAGTCGGCCGCCGCCACCGCGGCGATGGAGTCGGCCAGTTCGTCCGGTGCGCCCATAGCGATCAGCTGCGCGTGGGCGACGGCCACGGCGTCTACTGCACGAAGGCTGGTGCCCAGCCCGGAGGTCGGCACGGGCGTATAGGTGCCGCAGTTCTGGGCGGCGATCTGGGCCAGCAGCGCGCCCGGCGCTTCCGGCCCCAGCCCAATCGTGTCGACGCAGACGCCGGCGGCGTGCAGCACGCCGCGAACGGCCGGCGTGTCGTAGAGCGGATGCACGTTCTCCTGCCCGTCACTGAGCAGAATGATGTGGTCGGGATTGGTGTTGCCGGGGTTGGCCAGCAGCATATCCTTGGCGCTGAGCAGTCCCTGACCGGTGTTGGTCCAGACGAGCCGCGTGGTGACCGCACCGACGCCGGCCTTGGCCACGGCGATGTCGCCGGGGACGTTGACATTGTCGATGCGGGCCAGCCGGGTGATGTTGTCGGCCGGGCAGTTGCCCGAACCGCCCGGCAAGCCGCAGCCCGGCGGAACATCGAGCGCGCCGTGGCCGATGATGCCCACCCGATCGCCGTCGCGCAGCAAATCGGGCAAAACCCGCCCGGCGCGCTTGGCGTTGGTGATGCGCGTGCCCTCGCCCGGCGTGTCTTCGGTGTTCATCGAGTTCGACTCGTCGAAGAGATAGACGGTATCGACATTGCCCGGGTCCACATAGAGCAGGGCGTCGTTCTCGGAATCGCAGATCGAAGTATTAAGGCAGACCTTGTAATCGACGAAGGTCGTCCCCAGAGGCTTGGTGGGCGGGACGATGGCCGCCCAATACTGCCCGGGGCCGACTTCCTGGAATGAGCCGGGCACCAGCGTGGCGGCGCTGCCCTCGGCGTCGAATGAGACGATCGACGCGGCGAGGCCGCTGACCGGCAGGCCGCCGCTGGTTACTTCGAAGCGGGTCAGGGTCGCCACCGGGTTATTGGGCGCGCCGACCATCGCGTGGCCGGGGTTGTGGATCGGCTGCAGGATGTTGAGCGTCGGCGTGACACAGGTCGCCGTGACCTGATACGTCATCACGCTGTCGAAGCTGGTGACGTTGACCACCAGCTGGTTGTTGGCCGGGAACCCGGCGAAGAGCCGCGTGGCGTTGTCGCCGATGTGGGCCGAGCGCTGCACCTTCGGCGCGCCGGTGTTGACGGCCATGAAATTGATGCCGATCTCCCCGCCGGGCGGCTGCGTCTCGGCGTGAAGCTCCACGAAGGCGCAGCCCGACTGGGGATTGATCCGGTAGTAGCGGCCGGTCCAGTCCTCGGGCGAGGACTGCACCCAGCTCTGGCTGCCCGCGGCCATGTTGACGTTTTGGGCGAAGGCCGGCGTGCCGGTGGGCTTGTCGTCGGCGTCGGGGAAGACCAGCTCCGGCTGCGCAACCGGATCGGCCCAGGGGTAGGCGTAGTAGGCAGCCTCGAAATCGACAAACGCCCACTTTTCCGTCTTGGCCCCACCGGTCAGCGACTGAATGGTCTCATCCATGACGAAGATGTCGTCGTACTGGTCGCACTGCCGGTAATGCTCATAGACCGCCTTCACGCCGAAGGCCGAATCGCCCGGCGCGCCGTTGCCGCCGAACTGCTCGATGAGATATTGCGCGTGGAGGTCGGTGTAATCGAGGTCGTAATAGGAGTTCTCGCTGTCGTAGGACGACACGCGGTAGTCGGCGTCGTTGGCGGCATTGGTGGCGTTCTTCCCGGCCAGATTGGCCCAACCCTCGATCCAGGCATTCCCGGATGAGTAGAGCGGTTGAAAGTCGGCATAGCAGCCGTTATTGTAGGAGTACTGGGTGTAGTGCTGCACCTCGTGGAAGACGACGCCGTCGTCGCCGGTGCCCACGCCGTCGCGGATCATCGGCGCGTCGATGCCGATGTTGCAGTTGCCGGGCGAACCCCAATAGGCGATGCCCGACCAGCCCTTGCCGTCGCGCAACTGGATGTTGAGGACGGAGCTGCATCCGTCGATGTAGGGTTCGTGGGCCGTATGGCCGCCGATGGCGCTGTGGCTGAAGACTGCCTGCCAGGCCTCGACCACGGCATCGGCCACGTCGGCCGCCTGCGATTCGCCGGTCACGCCGTGGACGTAACTTTCTCCAGCCACTGTGTAGGTTGTCGTGTCGGTGGTATACCAGACGCGGATGGTGCGGTTGTTGCCGCCCACGACGAAATCGCGCTGGTAGCATAGCGTGAGGGTCGTGCCTTCCACGGCCGGGGCAGTGCCGCCGTTGCAGGCGGCGTCGGCGCTCCTCGGGCTTTGGGCGGCCGCGGGAGCCGGCTCCACGTTGACCCCGTCCATGCTTTGCGGGCCACTTGTGCCGGCGAGGCTACCTCTGGGCCCTTGCGCAAACATCACATAGCCGCTCGTCAGGCTCAATACCAAAGCCAACACGAACGCGTTTAACCTGGAGCGCCGATTTGTCGTCATCACGTTATCTCCCTTCTATATCCACTCATCGAGTGAACACGGAAACCAATTATCCAGGCGTGACAGCCTGGGTTTCATTGATGAAATTACGATGCGGCCGTCGAAAATTCGGCCGATGATGGTGTGGGGGATAGGTGCGCTCCATGACCGGTGGGGGAGGCCGGGGCGAGCGCTTGGATGAAAAGGCGGGCGTTTTCGGTCATGGGCGAATAACGCTGGGTCAATCGAGGCGATTGCGAGTTGAACTCGCGGCGGCGGCGCACCCTGGAGGGCGAGTGCGTTAGCCTGCCTAAAAACTCATTATAATGCCTTCAGATGTGAGGCACAATAGAGGTAAATGCCCTTATCAAAGGTAACGTTCTGGTTGATATTCGCCAGGTATGCCGTCACCCGAATCTGTAATTATTCGCAGTGTAACAACGTATTAAGGCACGATTTCGAAGAATAAAAAACCGGTT
>DAOMSB010000172.1:0-4349 GCA_035446145.1 Promineifilum sp. (SeqCode)
GGGAGCAAGGCTGATTTACGAACGCGATTCAGCCGCCCGACGCTCATCTACCTGGGATTGGGAACGCTGGTGGCGCTACTCGGCCTGCTGGCCATGCGCAGTGTGGACAAGCTGTTCTTTTTGCCCCAGACGGGTCTTCTGGCCCATGCTCTGGGGTGGGGCGACGGCCTGCCGACGAACGAAATTGCCGGCGTATTGACCCTGTTCGTCCCGTTTGTCGTCGCTCTGGTCTATGCCTGTCTGATCACCGGGCGGCGACAGCAGTTTCTTCGGCTTTTGCCGGTGGCGCTTTTAATGGTCGGCGCGCTGGTGCTGACCCAATCGCGCACGGGGTTGACGGCGACGGTCGTCGGCACGCTGTTGGCGCTTTCGGCCGCCGGCTCCATGAACCGCAAGTGGCTGATCGTCGTGGCCGTGCTTGTCGGAATGGGGGCGCTGCTGGCGTGGCTGACGCCCGCGCGGGACTGGTTTGTCTTCGCCGGGGCCAACTCCTGGAGCAGCGTCGTGGGGCCACGGCTGGGAATCTGGAATCAGGCGATTGACGCTATTCGCGATCACCCGCTATGGGGCATGGGCATCGGGTTGTTCGGCTCCATAGCCCGCTTCATCTACCCGCTGATTACGCCGGAGGCCGGGCCTGTGCTGGAAGACGCCCATAACCTCTATTTACAAACGGCGCTGGATTTCGGCGTCGCGGGTTTGTTCGTCTTTCTGGTTATCGGGGGGCTGGTTTTCATTTCCGCCATCCGGCTGACCCGCGCCCGCCCGCCGCACACATTGTCGCGGCTCTGGGCGGCCGGGCTGTTGGGCGGGCTGGTGGCCCACGCCCTCTATAGTCTGACTGACGCCGTGTCGTTGGGGACATTGGCCGGTGTGCCGCTGTGGTTTGCCTTTGGTCTGGTGATGGGCGCGTCGCGCGGCCGTTTGCAGCTTGGCTGGCCCAACCCGGCGCGCCTGGCGTTTGGCGGGGCGTTGCTGGTGATATTGGCCATCTCCGCCCTGGCCCTGCCTGTGAATCGCGCCGGACAACTGGCGGTTCATACCTTGCTCGATCCGGCGGCCGACCGGGTTGTCGTGGCCGGATCGTTCGAACCGCTGGTGAGCCGGAACTGTCGTGCCGGTTGGTATGAGGGGCTGGTGCGCCACTGGGCGGGAGACGCGGCCGGGCGCGCCGCTGCCTGGGGAGATCTGGTTGGCTGCTCTGCCAACTACACCGGATACATGGCCGTCCTGGCCCCTAAAGATATTGAACTGGCGCGAAAGGCGATCGCCGCTCAGCCGGATGATGCCGCGGGCTACTTCTGGCTGGCTCCCGCGCTGGCGGCCGACGCGCCCGACGAAGCCATCGCGCTCTATCGCCAAGGGCTGGAGCTGTCGCCGGCCGATGGTCATCGCTGGCTGGCGCTGGCCGAGCTGCTGGAGCCACGCGACCCGGCGGCCGCATTGGAGGCCTATCTGCAGGCCTGTCGCCATGGCGATCCCGGAGCCAACGGCTGTCTGCGCGCCGGCGGGCTGGCCGAGGCGCAGGGAGATGTGACGGCGGCCATCGACTATTATCGCCTCTCGAACTGGAGCAGCGCGCTGGAAAGGGCGAACGAGCTGGAGCAACAGCTCATCGTTGGGCAATCCCAGGAATAAAATCCCAAACGCATAAACGCGATAACCCGCGCCATCTCCCCGGCTTCGCCAAACGGCGCTATAATCCGGCTTCATGGCGATATTAACGACAAGCAACGTCGGGCAATCGTTTGGCGATTATGACGTCTTCAGCGGCGTCAGCGTCAGCATCCCCCGCGATGGCAAGGTTGGCCTGGTGGGGCCGAATGGCGTCGGCAAGACGACGCTGCTCCTCATCCTGGCCGGCAAGGCCGCCCCGTCGAGCGGGCTGATTCATGTTGCCCGGGGTACGCGGATCGGCTATCTGTCGCAGGCGGCGGCCGATGCCTTCATCGACCGGACCGCCGAACACACCGTCCACGAGGAGATGCGCGCCGTCTTCGCGCCGCTGCAGGCGATGGAGGCCCGGCTGCGCGAGATGGAGGCCGAGATGGCCGGGGACGCGGCTTCCGAGGCGCTGCTGGATGAGTACAGCCGGTTGCAGGTTCAATATGAACTGGATGGCGGCTATGATTACGAGACGCGCATCCGCATGGTGCTCACCGGTCTGGGCTTCCGGCCCGACGTGTGGGATCGGCCGCTGTCACAGTTGAGCGGCGGCCAGAAGACCCGTATGCTGCTCGGCCGCCTGCTGCTCGAATCGCCCGACCTGCTTATCCTCGACGAGCCAACCAATCACCTGGACGTGCAGGCCATCGAATGGCTGGAGAGTATGCTGGCCGGCTGGCCGGGGGCAGTGCTGGTCGTCAGTCATGACCGCTACTTTCTCGACCGCGTGGCTACGACGATCTGGGAGATGAGCGCGGCCGGCGTCGAGACCTATCGCGGAAACTACAGCGCCTATCTGACGCAGCGGCAGGATCGCTGGGAGCGCCGGCAGCGCGAATATGACGCGTTCCTGGAGCGGGTGGCCAAGGAAATGGATTTCATCCGTCGCAATATCGCCGGGCAGCGCACGCAGATGGCCTGGGGCAAGCTCTCGCGCCTCAGCCGCGAGGTGGAAGCTGTCCGCGTCGGCGGGTTGGGAGCCATCGGTGACTTGAGCAGCAAGGGCTGGAGCCGAATCGCGAGCGAGCTGGACTTGCGCCGCCCGGCGGCCACGCTGGCCGAGTTGCAGGAGGCCATCGCCGCGTTGCCCGCGCCTGCCCGGCCGCCAGTGGTCAATATGCGCCTCAATACCGCCTGGCGCAGCGGCAATATCGTCCTGCGCGCGGCCGATCTGATCGTCGGCTATCCGGGGTATCCGTTGTTCACCGTCGATCAACTGATGCTCCATCGCCTGGAGACGGCCGCCCTCATCGGCCCTAACGGCACAGGCAAAACCACCTTTCTGAAGATCATCCTGGGCCAACTGGAGCCGCTGGCCGGAGAGTTGAAGCTGGGAGCGAGCCTGAAGGTCGGCTACTTTGCCCAGACCCAGGAGGCACTCGATCCGACGGCGACGGTGATTGACGAGCTGCTGCGGCACAAGGATATGCCTATCAGCGAGGCGCGGAACTATCTGGCGCGCTATCTGTTTCGCGGTGACGAAGTCTTTAGCCAGGTCGGCGTCCTGAGTGGCGGCGAGCGGGCGCGGCTGGCGCTGGCCATCCTCGTGCTGGAGGAGGCCAACTTCCTGCTGCTCGATGAGCCGACCAACCACCTCGATATCGCCTCGCAAGAGGTGCTGCAGTCGGCGCTGGAGGCGTTTGACGGCACGATTCTGCTGGTGACCCATGACCGGTATCTGGTCGACCGATTGGCCAGTCAGATTTGGGAGTTGCGCCGGGACGACGACGGGCTGCGGATGGAGGTGTTCGACGGGCCATATCGCGAGTATCTGGCGGCGAAGACGGCCAAGCCGGTCGTTGAGGCAGCGCCTCACGTTGGCCATGGCACGAATGGCATTGATGGCACCAATGGCACGGCCGCGCCGGCGCGAATGAGCAAGAACGAGCAGCGCCGATTGGCCGAGGCGGTGGCGGCGCTGGAGGCCGAAATCGGGGCGACCGAGGAGCGGCTGGCGACGCTGAGCGAGGCCATGCAGGTCGCCGCCGAAGCGATGGATTACGCCGAGCTGATGCGCCTGACGGCCGACTATGAGGCTGCGGGCGAACATCTCGCGAAACTGTTTGAGGATTGGGAGCAGATGCCACATGAGCCGGCGGGTGATTCTCGGACTGACGGGTAATATCGCCACGGGCAAGTCGGCGGTGATGCGGCTGGCCGCCGAGCGCGGAGCGCTGACCATTGACGCCGATAAGGTGGTACATGAGCTGCTCGACGGCGACGCGACGATTCAGGCGGCCGTGGTTGAGGCCTTTGGGCCGGAAGTGCGCCGGGCCGACGGGCGCATCGACCGCGCCGCGCTGGGGCACATCGTCTTCGGCGACGCGGGGAAGCTCCAACAGCTGGAAGGGCTGCTGCATCCGGCGGCCCGCGCGGAGATCGCCCGACGGGTGGCCGCGGCCGACGCGCGGGTGGTGGTGATCGAGGCGATCAAGCTGCTGGAAGGGCCGCTGGCGACCCTTAGCGACCAGATATGGGTGACGACCTGCACGCGGGAGACGCAGATGGAACGTTTGCGCGTGTGCCGGGGGATGGACGAGGCGTCGGCCGCGGCGCGCATCGACGCCCAGCCGCCGCAAGCCGGGAAGATCGCCCGCGCCGATGTGGTCATCCACACCGACGGCCTGATGGCCGACACGCAGGCCCAATTCGAGGCGGCGTGGGAGTGGGATTAATTACGAATG
>DAOMSB010000173.1:0-4327 GCA_035446145.1 Promineifilum sp. (SeqCode)
GACATCGAGCGCATGGCCGAACGCCGCGCGCCGGTGGCCGAGTTCGCGCCCCGGTCGGCCGGGGCGGCGGCGTTTGCGGCGTTGTGGGGAGAGGTGGTGGATGTTGGGTAAACCCCCGCGATTCAATTCTTAAAGCTTCCTGATCCCGCCGAAAATCTTAATCTTTTTCGTAATCTTCCGGAACTATGTTCATGAATGCCAGTCATGAAATCCGGCACCACACGATTGGATTTCCAGTCGAATCAACACCCACGCCGGGCCATCAACTGACAAGGCAGTCCATCATGTACGTCAAACTGAATAATGTAGATCGGGGCAACAAGACGGCCGACCCTGAGTGGCTGGCCGGTCTGATGTTGCGGCGCGACAGCAAGCTCGTGTCGCGTTTCATGGCCTATTATCGGGAATTGCAGCAGCGGCCGCGCCGCTGGCGACGGTTGTTGCGACGCAAACTGGCGCTCACCGTCGCCGGCGCGGCGCTGCTGCTGGCGCTGGCCGGCGGGCCGTTCGCGGCGGGCAGCGTCCTCGCCGAGCCTATCGGCACCAACGCGACGATCGCGGTGGTCAATGGCGAGGTCGGTATCAACGACAACGGCCAGTGCTCGCTGGTGGAAGCTCTCATCAACGCCAACGCCACCTCGGCCGGGCAACTCTACGACGATTGTCAGGCGGGCAATCTGAGCGGGGCGGACACCGTGTCTCTACCGAACAACGGCGCATTCGAGCTGACTGCCGTCTATGACACCCAATTTTATGGGACAGGGTTGCCGCTTATTACATCCGTGGTGACTATCGACGGCAGTAGTTCCGACATTTATCGAAGTAATGATGATGGAACGCCGGACTTCCGCATCCTTGCTGTCGATTCGACCGGCGATCTGACGCTGCACGACACGACGATCAGTAATGGCTCTGTGGAAGAAAACTATTACGGTGGCGGCGGCATCTTCAGCCGAGGCGCGCTGACGGTGGAAGGCAGCACGATCACCGATAATTACGCCTATCTGGGCGGGGGGATCGACGCCGAACAGGTGACTATCATCAACAGTGTCATCAGCGATAATGTGGCGTATCCCGGCGACGTGTCTTCTCCCGTGGGCGGCGGCATCAACGCAGAGACCCTTATCGTTGAGAACAGCACCATCTCCCACAATACGGCTTATTACGGCGGCGGTATCTACGCACACGAGGCGACCATCTCCGGCAGCCGGATTGTCGACAACGTGGCCGATGGTGAGTACGGCGGCTGGGGCGGGGGCATCCTGTCATCAGTGCTGACGCTGACTGACAGCACCGTTATGGACAATACCGCCGCCGGCGGCGTGGGTGGCGGCGTGGGTGGCGGCGTCCGCATGGACAGCGGCACGATCAGCGGCTCGATGATCAGCGGCAACCGGGCGGGCACCGGGCTGGATGACGATAACCAGGCCTATCCCCAATCCGGCAAGGGCGGCGGCGTCGCCGCAACCGGATCGGCCACAATCGTCAACAGCACGTTCAGCGATAACGAGGCCAATGAGGGTGGCGGCCTGTTCGTCCTGGGGGAAACAACCCTGGCTCATAGCACCCTCTCCGGCAACAACGCCCGTACCGAAACCGGCGGCTCGAACGGCCAATATCAGACCGCCGGTGGGCAGGGCGGCGGGATTTTGGTCGCCGCCGAATCGGCCACCTGCGGCGCGTTGACGGCGAGCGGAAACCTCATTTCCGGCAATACGGCGTCCGAACCGGGGCGCGAGGTGCTGGCGGCGCAGGATCAATGCGCCGCGACCGTCACCGCCGACGCGTTCAACGTCTTCGGCCACGATGGCGATAGCGGCACGGCCGGCTTCATCCTCGGCGCGAGCGACATCATCCCGACGGTCGGCCTGAGCGCCATCCTCAGCCCGGCGACCGATAATGGCGGCCCAACGCCGACTTTCGCCTTGCCCGGCGACAGCCCGGCGCTCGACCTGGCCCCCAACGCCTCATGCACGGCTGCGCCGGTGGATGGCGTCGACCAGCGCGGACTGCCGCGCAACGCCAACGGCGCGGGCGGCGCGTCGGCCAACGAATGTGACGCCGGCAGTTTCGAGCGCCAGGCCGCAGGAGTATTCCTTATCTCTCCAACCAGGGGCGGTTCGATCGACGGCCTGGCCTTCCAGCCGTCGGATATTCTGCAGTACGATCCCTCAACCGGCTGGTCGATCTACTTTGACGGCTCGGACGTGGGTGTCACCAGGAACCTGGCGGACTTCGAGGTGCTCGATAACGGCGACATCCTGATGTCGTTCGCCGGCAGCCAGCGGATCGCCGGGGTGGGCACCTTCGCCCCACAGGACATCGCCCGCTTTGTGCCCGCGAACGGGACGTTCCAGTTGGCGCTGCGCGGCTCGGACAATTTGCTGACGACTTCCGGCGAAAAGATCGACGCTCTGGCCGACATCGGCAACGGCCGCTGGGCGATCAGCACCACCGGGACGGCCGCGGTTCGACTGCCCGACGGCACCCCCCTGAAAGCGCAAGACGAAGACGCGCTGGGACTGAATCCCGACACCGGTGAGTGGTCGCCCTGGTTCGACGGCACGCCCATCCCCGGTCTGAAGACCAAAGACGTGGACGCCCTGTGGATCGACCCGACGACGGGTGATGTCTACATCGGCATCGCCGGGGCGTTTAACCTCAGCGGGATCAAAGGCGACGGCCGCGATATCGTGAAGTTGACAAAGACCCCCGGCGCACCAGGTGGCTACGTGCCCTCACTGTGGTGGGACGGTTCGGCCGCGGGCTTCCCGACGAATATCGACGGGCTGGAGATCGTGCCGTAATTACGAATTACGAATTACGAATGAAGAGTGTGGCCCATGAGGCTGCGCTCTTCATTCGTAATTCGCCGATTATGAGCATCCCGCCCGCCCACTTGCCATAACAACCCCGTTCCTGTATACTGTCCAATGGCGTCGCGGCTATGAAACCGGTCGCCAAAGAACGTAGAGTAATAATTGCAGACTTTTACACACGGCTGGGAGTGCGACTTGGCTGTCTGAAGTCAAGGAGTATACCCAGTGAGCGATCACACCCAAGCGCCGAACGGCGAATCGTTCGACGCGTTTAATCTGGACACGCGCATCCGCGCCGGCATCACCGACGCCGGATACGACATCCCCACCCCTATTCAACGACAGGCCATCCCCTACATCCTCGAAGGGCGTGATGTGTTGGGCCTGGCCCAGACCGGCACCGGCAAGACGGCCGCTTTTATGCTGCCCATCCTGCAGCGGCTGACCCGCGGCCCGCTGCGGCGGCCGCGCGCCCTCATCGTCGCTCCCACGCGCGAGCTGGCGGAGCAGATTCACCAGACGGTTGAGGCTCTGGGCGGCCGCACCAAAGTGCGCAGCGCCACCGTCTACGGCGGCGTGGGCAAAGGCCCGCAGATTAGTGCCTTCAAGCGCGGCGCGGAGATTCTTGTCGCCTGCCCTGGCCGCCTGCTCGACCATCTCGGCGAGGGCAACGTCGATCTGAGCACCATCGAGGTGCTGGTGCTCGACGAGGCCGACCGGATGCTCGACATGGGCTTCCTGCCCGACATCAAGCGCCTGCTGCGCTACGTGCCCAACCGGCAGCAGACGATGCTCTTCTCGGCCACCATGCCGCCCGACATCCGCAAGCTGGCCGACGACATCCTGAAAGACCCGGCCACGGTGCAGGTCGACATCAGCGCCCCGGCCAAGACCGTCTCCCACGCGCTCTACCCGGTGCCGGAGACGCTGAAGGCCAAGCTGCTGCATTCGATGCTGGAGCAGACGCGCACCTCGCGTGTGCTCATCTTCACCCGCACCAAGCACCGCGCCAAGCGCCTGGCGGCCGACCTGGACAAGCGCGGCTACCGCGTGGCGGCCCTGCAGGGCAACATGACCCAGAACAAGCGCCAGGAGGCCATGAACGGCTTTCGTGGCGGCAAGTACGACATCCTCGTGGCGACTGACATCGCCGCCCGTGGCATCGACGTGAGCGAGATCTCCCATGTGGTCAACTACGACATGCCCGACACCGTCGACGCCTACACCCACCGCATCGGCCGCACCGGCCGGGCGGAGGCCACCGGCGAGGCGGTCACCTTCGCCGTAGCCGACGACGAGGTGATGGTGCGCGACATCGAGCGCGTGCTGGGCAAGCCCATCGAGCGCCGCCGCATGGAAGGGTTCGATTACGGCACGTTTGCGCCCGAAAGCCAGCGCCCCGCGCCGAAGAAGAGCGTCTATCGCTCGCGCAGCTTCCACGGCGCGGAGCGCGGTGGGCTGCCGGCGCAGAGAAGATAATTACGAATTACGAATTACGAATTACGAAT
>DAOMSB010000174.1:0-4314 GCA_035446145.1 Promineifilum sp. (SeqCode)
AATCGTCTGGCCCAATGACTATGACTTTTGCCCCAACTTCCTGTACGAGGATGTTCCCGCTGTTGAGTCCGTGGCGTCGTAGTATGATATAATTTGGGTCAGCTCGGACCTTGAGCAAAAAGCAATGGACACCGTCACCAAAATAAAACGAACGGTACGAATGGAAGGTACCCCCTTGATCCCCCCGCTCCAAACCGGCGACCACCTCACGCGGGCCGAATTCGAGCGGCGCTATTCCGCGCAACCCCATCTCAAGAGGGCCGAGTTAATCGAAGGAGTTGTCTACGTGCCGTCTCCCGTTCATCTGGACTCTCATGCTCGCCCCCATAGCCGTATTATGGGCTTGTTATTCAACTATATGGCCGCCACTCCGGGGACAGACACGGCCGACAACGCCAGCGTTCGCCTTGACGCCGAGAACGAGGTCCAGCCGGATGCTATGCTTCGTATTCGGGAAGAGTATGGCGGCCAATCGCGCCAAAGTGAAGATGATTATCTGATCGGCGCACCCGAACTCATTGTCGAAATCGCCGCCAGCAGCGCCGCCTACGATCTGCACGAGAAGCTGCGTGTCTACCGTCGAACAGGCGTTAAAGAGTACGTTGTCTTGCTTACGTTGGAACTCGAAACAGTTTGGTATCGCCTGAACGAAGGTCGCTATGACGTGGTATCGCCGGATGAGGACGGCGTCTATCGCAGCGCTGTCTTCCCCGGGCTGCATTTCCACTCGGCCAATTTCTGGGCTGACGACGTGGCGGGCCAACTGGCCGTTCTGCAGGCGGGCATTGCGACCCCGGCGCATGCCGATTTCGTCGCCGCCCTGCGCCCTGTCTGATCCACTTCACACCCCATCAAACTCCGGCCGATAGCGCACCACCCCCCGCGCCCCGGCCAGCGCCCCCGGTCGCAATTCCATGACCATGAACGCCTCCTCCGGCGCGTCATACTCCCAGCGGATACCCAGCGGCCGCGACGGGCGAAAGCCGAAGCGCGGGTAATACGTCGAGTGGCCCAGCACGATGGCCAGCCCGTAGCCCTGCTCGCGGCATATATCCAGCCCGGCGCGAATCAGCGCGTCGCCGATGCCGCGCCGCTGCCGGTCGGGCAGAACGGCCACCGGCCCCAGCGCGGCCACTGACGTAAGGCGGCCGTCATCGTCGAGCGTGGCCGGGCTGTAGAGGACGTGGCCAACGACCTGCCCCGCGTCCTCGGCCACCAACGAGCAGATGACGGCTCTGCTTTCCCGCAGCGCATCGACCAGCGCCCCCTCGTCCTCGCGGCCGAACGCCGGCCGGTTCACCAGCCGGATCGCAGCCACATCATTTGGGGTCTCGGCGCGAATGACCATTTAATCCCTCACTCATAATAGAACATCGATCCGAAAAAATTCTGTGAATTTCTCATCATTCCGTAAGGTTGTTCGTAAGGATTGTAACCTATTTTATAGATGCTCCTTACTCCTTCCCACCCCGATGGGAACTGTTCATTTTTAGGATGGCGCCATTTCCCAAGGTGGCGCCATCCCCCTCCGTTTTTGTCCTGTCGATCATGGCAAATATCACATCCCACATGTGACGTTTGTAACTATCTTTTCCGATCCCTCGTCCCGTATAATGGGAACAACATCGAGACCGGCCACGCCATTTTTGGGCCGCGGCCGTGGAGAAATGCAGCCATGAAAAAAGACCTCGTCCAGGACTGGATGTCGACGGACGTTATCACTATCGCGCCGGACACGCCGCTGCCCGAAGCGCACAATATCATGACCACCGAGGAGATTCGTCGCCTGCCGGTGGTGGACAAGACCGGCAGTCTGGTCGGCATCGTGACCATTGGCGATATTCGCAGCGCCAACCCGTCGCCGGCCACCTCTCTCAGCATCTGGGAGATGAACTATCTGCTGACCAATCTCAAGATCGAAAAGATCATGACCCGTAACCCCCAAACCATTCGCGCCGACGCCACCATCGGCGAGGCGGCGCGGACGATGCTGGAGCATCGGGTCAGTGGCCTGCCCGTGGTCGATGCCGATCATCACGTCGTCGGCATCATCACCGAGTCGGACATTTTCAGCATGGTGGTGCTCCATGAGTGGAGCATCGAGCATTCCTGAGCAAGCCGGCTGCCGGTGACCGCCGCAAGGTGGCTTCCCGTCAGTCGTACCACCTCTGGGAGAGGGCCAGGCGCGTCGGGTTGGCGCGCCAACTTATAACCGGCGGGGTGACTATCCTCCGCTAATTTTAGCGTCACCCCGCCGGTTTTCTGTGCCTCGTTATCCCGCGCCCGCGCCGCCCTCGTCGCCATGGGTGAATGGCAGACCCGCCCGCTGCCAGGCGAGCGTTCCGCCGCTGACATTGGTGACGTCGTAGCCCGCGCGCTTGAGCTGTCGAGCGGCGATGGGGCTGCGATGGCTGGAGCGGCAGATGGTCAGGATCGGCCGATCGCGCGGCAGCTCCGCCATCCGGCGGCCGAACTCCGACAACGGAATCAGCACCGCGCCGGGGATCGTCCCCGAAGCCGTCTCCATCGGCTGGCGCACATCGACGATGACGACTTTCGCGTCCCCTTGCAGCCGTTTGTAGGCCTCGGCCGGACTGATATTGGGCACATTCCGGCTGATTAATCGTTCATACCATCCCATTTTCGCTCCTTTGCCGTAGCGCAATCCGCCGGATTGCTTCCGGGTCGCAATCCGGCGGATTGCGCTACAACTATTGCACCTATTATATATAACCATTGGCGAATCACCCCGCATGAGCGACAATGGCGCTGCCTTGTCCGCCCACCGGCAAGACCCGAATCCCATGACCAACCAGCCCGACCCCACCCTCCATGATCTCGTCATCAAAAACGGCACGGTGATCAGCGACGCGGCCGTCTTCGTCGCCGATGTGGCCGTCGACGGCGAACAGATCGCCGCCATCGGCCACGACCTGCGCGGCCGCCGCACGATCGACGCCGACGGCCTCTACGTCATCCCCGGCGCCATCGACATCCACGTCCACCTGGAGATGCCCATCGGCCGCTTCACCTCCACCGACGACTTCTACCACGGCACCCTCGCCGCGGCCATGGGCGGCACGACGGCCATCGTCGACTTCGTGGAGACCCGGCCCGACGAGGCGATGCTCGAGGCGCTGGCCGCCCGCCAGGCCCGCGCGGCCGGCAAAGTCGTCATCGACTACGGCCTGCACATGACCATCGGTCCCGACGATATCGCCAAACTGGATCAGGTGGCCGCGGCCCGCGCCGCCGGCTGCGGCAGCTTCAAGCTCTACATGGCCTACGGCCTGCGGCTCAACGACGGCGAGCTGCTCCAGGCGCTGGAAGCGGTGCGCGACGCGGGCGCGCTGCCCGTCGTCCATGCCGAGAACTGGGACGTCATCACGACGCTCATCGGCCGCAATCTGGCGGCCGGGCACACTACCCCCCACTGGCACCCGCGCAGCCGTCCCGCGGCGCTGGAAGCCGAGGCGGCCGGGCGCGTGATCGACATCGCCACCTGGGTGGGCGTGCCGCTCCATATCTTCCACGTCTCCTGCGCGGCCGTCGTGGAGCGCATCGTCGCCGCCAAGGCGCGCGGCCTGCCCATCACCGGCGAAACCTGCCCGCAATACCTCTATCTGACGCAGGATGTCTATGACCGGCCGGGCGTGGATGGCGCATTGCCTGTCTGTTCACCGCCGCTCCGGCCGGAGAGCGACCGCCGCGCGCTGTGGGCGGCGCTGGAATCGGGGGCGCTCGATCTCGTCACCACCGATCACTGCCCCTTCACCGCGGCCGAAAAAGCCACCGGACTGGACGATTTCAGCCGCATACCGGGGGGCGTGCCGTCGATCGAGAGCCGGTTGTCACTGATCTACGACGGTCTCGTCAATCGGGCGAGCGGCGACAAGGCGGCCGCCCTGCGACGCTGGGTGGACGTGTGCGCCACCACGCCCGCGCGGCTGCTGGGCTTCGCCAACAAGGGCCAACTGCTGCCGGGCTACGACGCCGACATCGTCCTGTTCGACCCGCAGGCGACCCGAACGATCAGCGCCGACTCGCTGCACGAGACCGCCGGCTGGACGCCCTACGAAGGCGTGGAACTCCACGGCGCGCCGGTCATCACCCTCAGCCGCGGCGAGGTGATCGCCGACCATGGCCGCCCGCTCGCCACACCGGGCCGCGGCCGCTTCGTCCCTCGCTGACGCCCAGTTCGTCGCGGGGGCCGGTGGGTCAGTGGGTCAGTGGGTCAGTGGGTCAGTGGGTCAGTGGGTCAGTAGGTCAGTGGTCAGTGGTCAGTGGTCAGTGGCCTTCATTCGTAATTCGTAA
>DAOMSB010000175.1:0-4305 GCA_035446145.1 Promineifilum sp. (SeqCode)
CCGGGTTCCAGTACTGGAGCCGGTCGTTGAAGATGCGCACCGCCCGCCGTCCGGGATGGAACGACGGCATGCTGTTGCGATTCAACGTGATCGCGTCCGTCCGCCAGACGCCGAAGGTGGAGTCGAACGCCTGGACGCGCGGCCGCCACGGCACGCCGTCCGCCCGGTACATCGTCTGCGGATGGGCGTCGATGGGCAGGATCAGGCCGCCGCCGGGATGCTGGCTGGTGTTGTTGTCCGAGTAGGAGTCATCCCAGTAGCTGATGAGCAGGCCGTCCTGATAGGAGAAGTGCTCGACCCAGTTCTGCAGATTGGGGTTATCGAGGAAGCCGAAGTTATATGGCCCGGTGCGCAGCACGTCGTCGAAGCCCCAGTAGCGGCGATATTCGAGGACGTAGGCGTTGAAGTAGTACGCGCTCTCCGTGCCGCTGGTGACGCGGAAGCCGCCATCGGCCGGGTCGAACGTCCAGCCCGCGTCGCTCTCGGCGCCATCGACGGGCGAGCCGGTGATAGCGATCTCGTCGACGCTGAAGCCCGGCTCAGCCGCGGCCACGTCGGTCCAGTAGCGGAAGCCGACCAGCGTGGGGCCGCTGTAGGCCGAGAGATCGGCCGTCAGCTCCACCCAGGCGCCGCCGGTGCTGCCGGTGATGCCGTTGCCCTGGTTCTGGGCATTGGGATCGTCGTCGGTCGAGAGGTTGGTGGGCAGCATATCCCACGTCGCGCCGCCGTCGCCGGAGGCCACCACGTAGGCGTAGTCCCAATCCTGCTCGATCTGGAAGTTGGCCATGGCCGAAAGCGATGCGCCGGCCGGCAGGTCAAACTCGCGGACCATGAAGTTGTCGAGGTCGTTGCCGGAGCCGCTGTAGTAGAAGTAGCTTCCCGCATAGGGCGTGCCGATATCGGCGCTGACTTCCTTGTCGGGCAGCAGGATGAAGAGGCCTTGCGCCCGCTGGGTGGTGGTAGCCGCCGGCCCAAGGATATGGGTCGAGCGCTCGCCGGCGAAGGCGACGTCGTAATCGAGCCAGCCCAACTGGAACTTCTCCCACGCGCCGAAGTGGTTCGGCTTGCTGCCGATGTCGGTGGTGTTGCCGCTACCCCATGAACCCTGGGACATGACCGTCCAGAAGCCGGTGGAGTTCTCGCCGCCGCCCGTGTCATACAGGTCGGGGATGCCCAGGTCGTGGGCGAACTCATGGGCGAAGACGCCCACGCCGCCGTTCTCCGGCTCGATGGTGTAGTCGCCGATCCAGTAATCGGAGTTGCCGATCTGGATGCCGCCCATCATATTGAAGGCCGGACCGGCCGAGCCGATCAGGTTATAGAAGGCGTACCAGCGATGGCTCCAGATGGTGTCGTCGCCGAACGCGCCGCCGCCGGCCTCATTGCCTTCGCCGGCGTGGACCGACTGGAAGTGGTCGATGTAGCCGTCCGGCTCGTCGAAGTTGCCGTTGCCGTTGAAGTCGTAGCGATCCCAGACGTCGAACCGGCTCAGATAGTCGGCGATGTCGGCCTCAGTCCAGCCGTTGTCGAGCATCTCCTGATACCAGGCGTTCACCGAATCCTGAACGAAGTACCAGACCGTGGCGCAAACGCTGCTGCCGCAGGCGTTGTTGCCATAGCGGGCGGTGTTATAGGGCACCTTCACCCAATCGGTCACATCGCCGTTCACCGCGTAGCGGCCCGACGACTGCTCGATGTACCAGTTGCGCATGGTGATGGCGCCGGGCGCGTCGTTGAACAGCAAGTCCAGGTAGTAAGCCTGGCTGAAGTCCGGTTCCCAGATCGTCGTGTTATCGAAATTACGATCGGGCTGGGCGATCGTGTTATGAAGCGGGCCGGGGTCGCCGCCATAGCTGGGATGAACCTGGTCGCCGAATTCGCCGAGGACGGTCCAGATGCTGTCTTCGTCCTCGCGCTCCAGCTCGACATATCGGCCGACGCCGAGGCGCATGATGCCGTTGTCGGCCTCAACCCCCTGCAGGCGCTGCTGCAGGGCTATCTGACGCAGGCCCCATTGCTGCTTGCCGAGGGGGTGCTGCAGGTTGTCGCCGTTGCCGCCGAGCGCCGTCAGCCGGTCGGCTTCCAACAGCCCATCATCCTGGCCCAGGGCCACGGACGAGACGCTCAATATCAAAATAATGGTCAGCAGGAAAACCGCGATCAATTTGCGGTGCATGGGTCTACTCCTGATTTTCTTCATTCTTAATGCTCATACAGCCGATTCGAATGGGGGCTGCCTTCCGCGTGGCCCCCGGCGATTACGAGGTGGTTAGTGTGGGTTAATTGGCAGTAGATGCACCTCCGCTGGAGTGGGATAATGAGGCGGGATGGAGCGGCGCGAGGCGCCCGAAGTTGGCCGCAGGTGAACGAAACGGGCGCAATTCCGGCTGGAGCCGGCTGCGAGATCGCCACCAAATAGGCCATCAAAAACAAGATATACGGCCATGAGCTTGTGTTCGCCCGACAAATGACGGATGACGTGAACGCGACACCCGTGCTGCCCCCGCTACGGCCTGCTTTGGGGGTCTATTCTTTTGACGGACTTCATGTATTTCGCGATCCAACCGGCTACAACTGACGATCGCGCAAATGTGGTTACGAAAATAGTGTAATGGTGTTGGCGGCACGCGTCAATATTTTTATTGGGCAAATTCGGCATTCTGTCGGGAAAAACGGCACGAAAAACGGGCTGGAGCGCTCGCCGGCACGCATCTCGTTCGCGAGTTTTCCCGTCGAGCCGATACAACGAGCGCATCTATCGGCATGGGTGCGGGTTATAGCTATTCGGAAACCTTTATGGAACAGTCCTATGACCTTGACAATTGATTCCCGGCGAACCGCCCATTTTCATCCCTCTGACCTCCACGCTCTGGCGCGGGTTATCACCGATGCCACGACGGGCATCGTGGATTTGGTGGAAGACATTCATATGCGCGTGGCCCCGCGCCGGCTGCTTGGCCCGGCGGGCAAGATTGCCCCGTTCACCTATCAGACCATCCGCGACGCGACGCGGCTCATCGGCGGCGGCGCCACCCTGACTCTGGCGCAGATCGGCGAACTGCTGGAACGGCGCGAGAACTCGCCCCAACGCCGGGCCGTGCTGTCGATCCTCAATGGCCTGTGGGGCGATTATCTGCACGAGACGAACAGCCCGCTGGCGCTGCCGATGTCGTTTGCCTATGGCGAGGGCGCGCCAAAAAGCAAGATCGTCGTGCTGGTCCACGGTCTGTGCATGAACAGCGACGGCTGGCGGCGGGGCGGCGAGGCGGGCGACCCCGACGGCCCCGTCGACTATGGCGCGGCGCTGGCGCGCGACCTGGGTTATTCACCCGTTTATCTCAATTACAACAGTGGGCTGCACATCTCCAGCAACGGCCGCGCCCTGGCGATTATGCTGGAGGCATTGGTCGATGTCTGGCCGGTGCCGGTGGAGGAGCTGGTCATCATCGGCCACAGCATGGGCGGGCTGGTGACGCGCAGCGCGTGCTACTATGGCGAGACGGCCGGCCACGCCTGGCTCGACCCGCTGAAGGCGACGATCTTCCTGGGCACGCCCCACCATGGCGTGCCGCTGGAGAAGCAAGGCAACTTGCTCAATATGCTGATCGATTCGATGCCCTTCGTGGCCCCGTTCGGCCGTCTTGGGCGGCGGCGCAGCGCGGGCATCACCGACCTGCGCTACAGCAATCTGGTCGACGAGGACTGGGCCGGGCGCGATCGATTTGCGCCGGGGCCGGACCGGCGCTGCCACGTGCCGCCGCCGGCCGGGGCGCGCGCCTGTGCCGTCGCCGCCGTGCTAGGCAGCCGGGCGGATTCGGCCGCGGCTCGCCTGCTGGGCGACGGCCTCGTCCCGCTCGACAGTGCCCTGGGCATGCACCCGGCGGCCGACCGCTGCCTCGGTTTCGACGACTCAAACAGTTGGGTCGGCTATGGCATGAACCACGTTGATCTGTTGGGTCGAACAGAGGTTTACATGCGAATGGCCGACTGGCTGGCCTGATCTGTTTGTGCTTCGGCGGCCATCCTGCCCCTCGGTGTCGTCCGCATTCCAATATTCTTCATGCGCGTGCCCCGGATCGCGCGGCCCCTGCTATAGCGTATCTTGCCCAATTGCGCTAAACTGTCATCTGTAAGGAAGCGCGGCTTACCAGGCTGCACAGGGTTCCATACGATGATGGGGGTTTTGTCGTGCCGGGGATAACGATCTTCAAGCCTGAATGGATTGCACGCCTTGTCATGATCCGCCGGCGGTTCGGCCGCCTGGCGCTTTTGCTGCTCGTCCTGTTCGCCGGGGCCTGTCGCCCC
>DAOMSB010000176.1:0-4293 GCA_035446145.1 Promineifilum sp. (SeqCode)
GCCGGGCGCGCGGCGCTGGCCGACGCCGGCGTCGACCGGGTCGATGCCATCTACGTCAGCAACATGAACAGCGACCGGCTGGTGGGTCAGCGCCATCTGGGGCCGCTGGTGGCCGACTATCTGGGCATGCGCGGCGTCGAGGCGGTGAAGCTGGAAGCGGCCTGCGGCTCGGCCGGATCGGCCATGCGCCAGGGGATGCTGGCTGTGGCGTCGGGCGAACTGGAGCGGGTGCTGGTCATCGGCGTGGAGAAGCTGACCGAGATGCCCCACGGCGAGACGACGGCCGCGCTGGCCACGGCCGCCGACGCCGATTTCGAGGTGGATCAGGGTATCACTTTCGTCGGTCTCAACGCGCTCATCATGCGCCGCTATATGCACGAGTACGGCTATAACCACCAGGATTTCGCGCCATTCGCCATCACCGCCCACGCCAACGCCGCGCGAAACCCCAACGCGCTCTTCCATTACGCCATCGACGAACGGGAATACCAACGCGGCCGCGACGTGGCCGCGCCGATCAGCCTCTACGACGCTTCGCCTATCGGCGACGGCGCGGCGGCACTGCTGTTGGTGGCCGCCGATAGTGTTCCCGGCGCGGTGCGTGTCACCGCGTCGGCTTCGGCCACCGATACCGTGGCCGTCCACGACCGCGAGGACATCCTGTGGCTGAAGGCGGCCGAACTGTCGGCGGCGCGGGCCTATGCCCAGGCAGGTATGGGGCCGGAGGACATCGATCTGTTCGAACTCCACGACGCGTTCAGCATCATGGCCGCCCTGTCGCTGGAGGCCTGCGGCTTTGCGGAGCGGGGCGGCGGCGTGCGGCTGGGGCTGGATGGTGACATCGCCCGCGGCGGCCGCATCCCCATCTCCACCATGGGCGGCCTGAAGGCGCGCGGCCATCCCGTCGGGGCGACCGGCCTCTATCAGCTGGTCGAGGCCACGATGCAGCTGCGCGGGCAGGCGGGGGCGCTACAGGTTCCCGGCGCGCGCACGGCCATGACGCAGAACATCGGCGGCAGCGGTGCGACGATTGTGACTCATATCCTCACGACCGCCGACCGCTGACGGGCGATGAATGAAGAGCGCTGCGACTCCTATCGCACGATGAAAGACCACAGCCAACCGAGCGGACTCTTGCCCGCCGACTCTTGCCCGTCTACCACGGAGGGAGACGAATAATGTGCGCGCCTCTTTCGTCCTTCGAACTGCTCCCCCTTAGACGTGCTGATCCACCAAAATGGAGTTGCCATCAGGATCAACAACGATGAAATGGGCCGGGCCGGTGGTCGTATCGTCGGCCTCGGTGACGAAGGAGACGCCTTTTGCCCGCAGCTGCCGTTGCAACTCGCGCACGTCGGTGAAAGAGTTGAGCGGTTGAGCTGCCGCGTCCCAGCCGGGCGTGAAGGTCAGGATATTGCCCTCGAACATCCCCTGGAAGAGGCCAATCACGCAATCGCCGTTGTGGAGGATTAGCCAGTTCTGCGAAGCGTCCCCGCCCATCGTCGTGAAGCCGAACTTTTCGTAAAATGCTCGCGAAGCCTCGATGTTCCTGACCGATAAACTGATTGAAAATGCGCCAAGTTCCATATTTGCTCCTTTGTCGTCGCGCGACTGGGGTCGCGTCCGTCGTCCGTCAGCGGTCAGCGGTCGTCTCTAAACCCTGCGCCGTCAGACGCTCCCTCAGCCGCTCCATTCGGCCGGCGATCTGACCCTTAAACTTCATGCGCAGCATGGCCCCAACCACCTGACGGGCGATTGGATTGCCTTTGCCCATGCCGAACGACACCTCCAGTCGCGTTCCCCCATCGACAGGCATCAGCCGCAGCCGGTCGAGGACGGTCACACCCGCCATGGACGGGTCATCCTCGGTCAACATCATTTCGAACGGCCGCCACGTCAGAATGAGCTGCTCGGTGGTTGAATCGCCATGATTGCAATGGAGTGTCGTGCCCTCGGCGAGGCGACCCTCTTTTCGACCATCGACCCCCGTGCTCACAGACCCCATCAGGAGGTTGCGCGTCTCCGGTTCGGTCAGCGCGTTCCATAGCAAATGAGGCGGCAGGGGAAAATCCCTGCTCACCGAGAAAAGGATATCCTTGGGAGGAATGTCGACGAAGGTTGAGTCGCGTCGCGCCTCCCAGATCGGCTTCATGTCCTGCACAAACACCTTCACCTCGCCCAGATGCTCGTATTCCTCGACGTGGGGTGTCATGGCAGCGGCTATCTCACCCAGCCCCAGGGCGTCGACGGCCGCGGCCGTGTAGACCGTGTAGGCGCGAATCCCCAACGCATCGACGATGTGGTTTTTCAGCAGCCGATGGAGCTGGTTCACCTCATTGCCGACCAGCTCGTCGTGATCGCCCAATTTCTGAATGGCGAACTCGCCATTGTGGACGAAGAACTTCAGGTCGAGCGCGCCGACGTTGGCGCAGGCGGCGCATTGGCACCTGTTGTTGAGCACCATCAGCTCGATAGCTCGGCGAAAGGCGATATAAGTATCTTCCAAAAGCTCAATGAACGTTTGCCCCTGGATGTGCGTTCCGCCAAGCGAATAGCTGATGACTGCATCCCCGGCCGTGCGCGAGATGATCAGCGGCGGCCGAGTCTGTTTGATGAGGATATTGAGCAGCGTAGTGAGGATTTCCTGGGCGTGGGCCAGTTCCGATTCGTTGAGAAAGAGCGTGTAACCGGTGATGTCGGCGATCAGCAGCGTGCCGGTCTGAATCTTGTTCATGCCATTTCTGCCTGCTTGTCGTGGTGCGATGTAGGTTGGCCCCATTATAACAGATCGGCACTTAACAGTGTATTGCCGGGAAAGATGTAATAAGATTAAGTGGAAACAGCAACCCCGCCCGACACCCGAACGAACCCCGATGCTCTCAACCCTTCGCCACCAACTGGAACATCATTTTCGCGAGCAACAACGCTTCGCCGAGGGCTATTCGCCGCTCTATGCGCGGCTGTTCGCCATTGTCGCCGATTGGCTGGCGGGCGACGCGGCCGATCCCGTGGTCGATTGGCTGCTCGCGGCCGCGGCCGAACGCCCCCCGTTTGATGTGACCCTGCTGCTCATGGCCGCGCTCCATCGCGACGTGCTGGCCCATGAACCGGCGATGGCGGAGTTGGGGCGATATTTTATGACCGACGTCGTCGGTCTCCCGTCTGCCGACACCCTCCGCGCCGCCGTCCTCGCCCGCCGCGACGCCCTGGGCGAATTCATCCGCACGGCCAACGTGCAGACCAACGAGACGGGGCGGGGGCTGGCCTGGCTGTTGCCGGCGGCCTGCTTCGGTTGGCCCGCTGTCCATTTGGTCGAACTGGGGGCCAGCGCCGGGCTGAACCTCGTCGCCGACCGCCGCGTCTATCGCCTCGCCGACGCGGCCGATCCGTCGCAAACCCTGCTGCAATTGGGCGCGGGGTCGCCACAATTCACCACGCTGATGCGTGATGACGGCGCGCTCCCTGCTTCGGTGACCGTCCCGACTATCCTCTCGCGCACCGGCGGCGACGTGCGGCCATTCCATCTGCGCACGCCCGACGACGAGTTGACGCTGGCCTCGTTCATCTGGGGCGATCAGCCGCAGCGTTTGGCCCGCCTGCGCGAGGGCGTCGCCGCGCTGCGGGCGGTTGAGCAGTCGGCGGACGGGAGTCCGCTCGTCCGCCTGGCCGCCCTGAACCTGCCCGACGAGCTGCCTCGCTTCCTGGCCGAGCAGCTGCCGCGGCCGCTCGACGCGCCGGTTGTCCTCTACAACACCGTCGTCACCCTCTACCTGCCGGATCACGGTGCGTCGCTGCGTGGTATGGTGGCGGAGTGGGCCGAACGGCTGTCGGTGCCGGTGCTGTGGCTTCAGTGGGAACCCTGGTGGGGTGGCCCTCCGCCGCCAGGGAAGGAGTGGATGGCGTGGACGGCCGATTACTGGCCCAACGACGGCCAAGGCGACTCCTGTCGCCCCGCCGCGCGCTATCATCTGGCCTGGGTGCATCCCCACGGCGCAGCGCTGGAATGGGCCGCCGGTTGGCCGGAATTTCTACGCAAAACTATGTAAAACTAGGCAATTGTACTTTTATTCCCGATGTTGCTACAATCCCATCCAGTTTAGCACCATCATCATTTGGAGTTTTGGCACGCATGCAACGGGAAGATCACTATTCGATTTGGCGCGGCTTGCGCCTCGGCAGCTTCCACATCGGCTCGGCCATGGGCGACATCCTGGTCACGAGCATCTGGAATCGAATCCTCATCACCAACTTCGGCATCCCGGCCACGCCGGTGAGCCTGCTCATCGCCCTGCG
>DAOMSB010000177.1:0-4232 GCA_035446145.1 Promineifilum sp. (SeqCode)
CTCCAGGCCGGGGATCGTCTTGGCGGTGTTGACGATGAGCGAACCCAACGGGATGAACACCGGGAAGTACAGGAATTCGGGCTTGGCGGCGGCGATCGTCGTCAGCAGCGGCTCAACGTTGGTCGCGTCGGCGGCTTCCGCCTCGAAGGCTACCATCTCGCCACCCTTGGCCACGAAAGCGTCGGCAAACGCCTTCGCCAGACCTTCGGTGTAGGGGTCGCCGTCATGGATGGCGGCGGCCTTGGTGAAGCCACGGACGTCATAGGCATAGTCGGCCATGGCCGCGCCCTGGATGAGGTCATTGTGGGCGGTGCGCAGGTAGCCAATCTTGAACGCCTGGTTGGGGTCGGTCAGCGCGGGGGAGGTGTTCGACGGCGAGATCGTGGCGTATCCGGCATCGGAGAGGATCTGGGCGAAGGGAACACCGGCGCCCGAGCAGCTCGTGCCGATCGCGCCGACGATCTGCGGGTTGGCGACGATCTTGGTGCCGGCCGTCTGGCCGCCCTCAGCGCTACAACCATCATCCTCAGCGATCAACTCAACCTTGTGGCCCAACACTTCGGGGCGCATCTTGAGGGCGATTTCAACACCGCGCTGGGAGTCGAGGCCCAGGTCGGCATTCGCGCCCGAAATGACCAGCGCCGAAGCGATCTGGATCGGGTCGCCGGCGGCGACTTCAACGCAACCGATGGCGTCGGTGCATTCAAACGCGGCGGCAGCTTCTTCTTCAGCCGGCGCGGCTTCTTCTTCGGCCGGCGCGGCTTCCTCGGCCGGGGCCGATTCTTCAGCTGGAGCAGTTGTGCCGCCGGCCGGCTGGCAGGCCACAAGGGCCAGTGCCGCCAGGAGCAGCAAGACTAAAAGCAGTGACAGACGTTTCATGATTCTTCTCCTCTATTCTATTTTGAACGTAATGTTCAAGTCTGACCTTGAAAACCAGACCGGTTAATCGCCGGTCGTTACCACCTGATTTCTTTGTGCGGACATCGCCGCCAGGTACTTGGATTCCCCTTTTGAACACCACCTCCTCGGCATTGGTTTTTCCCCATTTGGGGATACCCAGCAACCCAGGCTATGGGGTTGGAATTCTAAAGCCACATGGGTCGATTGTCAACTTGAAACCCCACTTACCCGTAATCTTCTAAAACCTCGGTATATTGGCCCGTCACCATGAAAACGACGCGTTCGGCCAGGTTTGTGGTACGGTCGCCGATGCGCTCCAGATTATGGGCGATCCATAGTAAATAGGTAGGGATTTCACCCACGTGTTTGTTGGCGATCTCGGCCATTGCCTCGGCGAAGAACTTCCGATATTGGTTATCGATCTTTCGGTCACGTTTCACGATGGCGTTGGCTTTTTCCACGTCGCGTTCAATATAAGCTTCGGTCGCCCGATGGAGCATATCACGTGCACGCTTGGTCATCTTGGGCAGCCGCGACAGTTTCAGCCGCACCGGCGCGCCCACCTCACTTCCTTCGGCAATCTCGGTCACTTCGCTGGGCACGGCGAGTTCAAAGACGACTGGTTGTGGCGTCTCTTGCAAACGTTGCACGATGCGGGCGATACCCGCGGCGTGATCGCCGATGCGCTCCAGCTCAATGGCAAAGTGGATAGCGGCGATGACCGTGCGCAGATCGCGGGCCAATGGCTGCTGGGTCGACAGGATGATGTAGGCTTTTTCCTCGATGTGGAATCTCAGCCGGTTGATCTCCGCGTCCCCGGCGATGACGTTCCCGGCCAGGGTGGCGTCGTTGGTCAACAGCGCCTCGATGGCGCGGCCGATGGCTTCATCGACCATGCTGCTCAGGGTCAGAACCGACTGGTTGAGTTCATTCAGTTCTGTGTCGAGCAAGGCCCGGACGGATGTCGCCATGATAATTCCCCTGTCTTTGCGTTTTCCAAAGCGAGCAGGGCTACTCCTCTGATCCCTCTACGGTCGTCTCCAGCAAGTGCGCCGCCGTGCCATCGAAGGCGGCACGCAGAGCGTCGTACTGCGCCTTCGGCAATGGCTTGAGATTGATCGATTGCTGGCGTAGCGCACCCGATAATTTGGCAGCATGAACGGCCGGGATACGCGACTCTTTGACATCCAGCGAGGCGATGTTGGGAGCGGTGAAGACGATGATCGGGAAGAGGGGCGCGCCTGCCGCCGCGGGGGCGTGTTGTTGAATATACTCCGCCATCCTGGCGACCTGTGCCTCGGCCTCGCGGGTGGGGTTGCCCAGCGACTCGCGGCCAAAGAAGCGGCGCATGCCCAACCCAGTCTGCTGCCAGGTGTCGCCATTGGCTGTGATGCGGCCGTTCTGAAACTTGGCCGTCAGCACGAATACGCCGGTCGGCAACAGCAGCACGTGGGGGGCGGGCAGCAGATAATGGTAGAGACGGCCGTCCTTTCGGGCGAACTTGCTCGCCGCCCGATCCAGCACTTCATCCATTCGCGGCTGGCGCAGATAGCGATGGGCAAAATGAAGCCCGACCTGCGATAGAGAGAAGCCCACCAGCAGCGCCAATAACTGGTAAAGAAAGACATTGGCCTGATTGTCGAACACGAAAATGATGATCAGGCCACCAACCAGGGCGGCCAGACCGGCAAAACTGAGAATCTGGGCCAACCGGCCCAGGCGAGCAATGCGTTTGTCGTCGCGTAGAATGATCATAATAGTTAGTAATCAGTTCCCGGAGCGGTCAATCATCAGTAACCAATAACCGACCATCTGCCGCCGGTCGCCGGCCGCCGGCCGCTCCTTTATTCGTTGTTATAGCGTCCCAGCACCAGACAGGCGTTTTGTCCGCCCAGACCGAAGGAGTTCTTGAGCGCGATGCGGATTGGCGCGGGCCGCGGAGCGTTGGGCACATAGTCCAGATCGCATTCCGGATCGGGCGTCTCATAATTCCAGGTAGGCGGGATGATCTCCCGGCCAAGACCCAATAAGGTGAAGATCGATTCGATCGTTCCCGCTGCGCCCATGGCGTGGCCCATTGCCGACTTGGTGCTGCTGATGGGCACCTGCCAGGCGCGCTCGCCGAAGAGCCGCTTGATGGCCAGCGTCTCGGTGGCATCGTTGACCGGCGTCGAGGTGCCGTGGGCGTTGATGTAATCGACGTCGTTGGGCGTCAGCCCGGCGTCGTCCAGCGCCCATTGCATGGCGCGGATCGCACCCTTGGCCTCAGGGTCGGGCGCGGCAACGTGATAGGCGTCGGACGATGAGGCATGACCAAGCACCTCGCCATAGATGCGCGCGCCGCGGGCCAGCGCCTTGTCGAGCCGCTCCAAAACGACGACGGCCGCGCCTTCAGCCAAAATGAAGCCGTCGCGATCCTTGTCGAACGGCCGGCTGGCGCGTTCGGGAGCGTCATTGAAATGAGTAGACAGGGCGCGCATGGCCCCAAAACCGACGATGGCCGAGCTATGGATCAGGCCCTCGACGCCACCGGCAAACATCATGTCGGCCGCACCGCGACGAATGAACTCGGCTCCCTCGCCAATGGTCTGCGTGCCTGTGGCACAGGCGGCTACGATGGTGCTGAGCGGGCCAGTTGAGCCGGTCGTCAGGCTCACGTGGTGGGTGGGCATATTACACAGGAACATCGTCATACCAAACGGGCTGACGGCGCGAAAGCCGCGTTCATGGAAGGTGTCGATCTCTTCAAACGCGCGCTCCATACCACCGGCGGCCGTGCCCACCAGCACGCCCACGCGGTCGGAGTCGGGCACCCGTTCGGGTAGCCCGGCATCGGCCACCGCCATCCGCGCCGCAGCCACGGCCAGTTGCGAGGCGCGCGACATGCGTCGGGCTTCCTTGAAGTCCATATAATCACGGGCGACGAAGTCCTTCACCTCGCCGGCGATTTGTGTGGGCAGTTCGCTCGCGTCGAATTGGGTGATGCGGGTGATGCCGGAGCGCCCGGCCATCATATTTTCCCAGCTCTCCTCAACGGTATTGCCGAGCGGGCTGAGCATGCCCATCCCGGTTATCACAACGCGTGGTCGCCCGCGCGCATCCAAGGTCTCATTACTCATAAAGTTCCTTTCAAGCGAAACATCTCTGGCGCAAGGCGCAAGAGCGCCAAGGCACATAGGCAGAACCTAATACTTTGTACTCTCCCCTTCTCGCGCCATTGCGTTGAATTCTTCTCTACTTCACACCCTCGGCAATCGCGGCGACGATGCCGCCATCGACCACCCGCCGCGCCTGGCCGATGGCCTGCTGGACGGCATAGGCGTTCGAGCGGC
>DAOMSB010000178.1:0-4130 GCA_035446145.1 Promineifilum sp. (SeqCode)
GTGCGCACCGTCACGCCGTTGACCCGGCCGCTGGTCGTGTCCACGGCCGTCACGCGGCCGTTGAGCAGCCGCACGCCGCGCGCCTTGGCCTCGCTCAGCAGCCACATGCCCAACTGCTGCGCGCTGAGCCAGCCGCAGCGGCGCGGATGGAGCATGGCGACGGCGTCGTCGCTGATGAACGGGAAGCGCTCGCGAATAATGGCCGGGTCGAGCACGAGGTCGGCCCCTACCAGTTCGGGCGGCCAGCCTTCGGCATGGTGGGCCGGATAGGAGGGATCATCGGGGCGGCCGCGATGGACGCGCAACTCGCCCGCGCCCAATCGCTGTGATTCCTCGGCCGACAGGCGATAGCGTTCGGCCGTGGACGGATCGGCCGTCAGAAAGACATAGCCGCGCCGGTTCATGGCGAAATAGTTGTCGCTCAGGGCGGCCAGCTCTTCCAGCAGGTCAATGCTGCGGTTCATGAAGCGCACCATCGCGTCGCCGGGGCCGGGCCACCAGTTGCGATAGGCCTCGGTCGATTTGTCGCTGGTCAGCATCAGCGGCGAGCCTTCCTCGATGAGCAGGATGTCGCTGATGCCGTGACGCGCCGCCAGATGCCAGGCGGCCGAGATGCCGGCGATGCCGGCGCCACAAATGATGATGTCGGTCTTGGTTGGGAGCATGACGGTAGTTGTAGCGCAAAGACGCGCGAACGCAAGATACGGTCGCTCGGCCGGGCTTGCCGGTTATTTATTGAGATAGGCCCAAATGAAATTGTCGCCGCTATGGGCGCGGGCGAGCGCCGTGGCGATGGCCGGCAGGGTGGAGACATTCCGGTAGATCAAATAGCGAGGCTCCCATTGGGGATGAAACTTGCTCTTGAAATTGTGCAGGCCCTTGAAATGATAAATCCTGTCGGCGTTTTCATAGATCATGTGCAAGGCCTTTTCAAGGGCCGGGTCCTCGGCCGTTTCGCCCACGCCGGCCAGCGCGCTCAGGCCCAGACTGAAAGTGGCAAACCCCTTCTGCTGGGCCCATTCGATGATGTTCACGAAAAGGTAATCCATCGTGCCCGACTCAACCTCGCCAAGACGCCGCATTAGGTCAAGCGTCAACTCATTGCGCCGGTATTCCGACACGAAATTGGCAAAAGCGGTGATCTGCCCGGTAGGATCGCGAACAACCATGATGGGGCTGTTGCGAATATAGTCGTCATCAAACCAGCCAAGCGAAAACTTCATTTCGCTGCCGTGCATCATATCCAGCCAGGCGTCGCTGATGGCCCTCAATTCGCCAAGAATATCGTCGCTCAAGGGCGGCTCGATCAATTCCGTCGTGAACCCGAGCCGAGTCATGCGATTCTTGACGGTGCGGAAATCCTTATTTGCCTTGCCTTCGAGAGAGAACGTCTTCAAATCGACGGTCCCTTCCTGCCCAATGTTGAGGGCGCGGTAGTCGTTTGCCTGGTATATGGCCAAATAGTCCGGCCGGACCTGGTAATAGCAGGATCGCCAGTCGTTGTGGGCGCAATAATCGCTGAAAGCGGCGATCGCTGCTCCGGCGTCCTCTTCCGGGCCAATCGGATCGCCGAGCGCCAAAGCGATCTCCCCTTTGACGACATAGGCAATGACCGAACCGTTGGGGCTGAAGAAGTAGGATTTGTCGTCGAAGAGCGTGAAGCGCGCTATCGATGAGCGTCCATGCTGCTCGACGATCTGCCGCGCACGTGCTCGCTCGTCGTGGTTTGCCGGCCGTCGAATGACTACCGGGCGAACGAGCATGAACAGGCTATAGCCTATGGTGGCGGCAGCTATGAAGTAGATCGAATTGGCGAAGTATCGGCCGAAGCGGGTGGTTGGCTCGGGGCCGGGGCCTGAGAATTCGACGAACATGGCCAGGGTTTGTTTGAGCGCGGACAGCAGATCGAAATTTTCACTGAAGTGGCGGTCCAGCAGGAAAAAACCGATAACTCCGTAGATGACGGTGAACACCAGTGCCGCCAACAATACAAGCACGCCGCGCCTGACTGAGGGCGAATCGGACAAGGCATGAAAGCGGGAACGAAAGACGAACAGCACCACGATGAGGGCAACGGCGATGCCGGCTTCCTCATAGTCCAGCCCCTTGAGCAAGTGACTGAGCGCCGAAACAGCCAGGGCCAGCAGGGTCAGGAACCAGGCGACCTGTTTCCGTCGCCAGAGATTTACCGACAGGATCAGCAGGGCGAACCCGGCAAACGTGGTGGCCAGCCGGCTGCCTGTGACGACTTCCAGAGGCAGCAAGCGACCAAGCGTCGCAAAGCGATCGGTCATGGCAGGCAGGGAGGACGACAGAACGTTTATCCCACCCATTAACGCGATAAGCAAAGCGATGAGATGGGTGGAATGAATATTTAAGGGCCGCTTTATCGAATGTGCTGCCTGGGGTTCTGTTTGCATCTTGTTATTTAGAACTTGCGCAGAAGTACAGGGAACGGTATAGCCATTGGTGGGCAAACCCAACCCGGATCGTACCGGCCTTTATTATCCCAACTTCCCGTTATTTTTGCGTATGTTCCAGTTAGTCGATAAATAGGCTATAATTAGGCGAAAGAAATGTTTAAGCCACGCTATTCCATTACGCCCGAACTTCTGCGCGACATCAAGGACATCACGGTTCTGGTGCATGAATTGAACAAGCAGGTTGTGCCCGAGGTCGTTCTTATGCACCGGCAAACTGAGGCGCGGAGCATCTCGACCTACGCTTCAACGAGCATCGAGGGGAACCCGCTGCCCCTAACGGATGTCAAGCGGCTGCTCAAAAGCCAACCCGCGCAACTCCGCCACAGCGAGCGGGAGGTGGTCAACTATAACGATGCCCTGATCGCGTTGAGCGAGCAGAGAGACTCGATGCTGGACACCGCGCTGCTGCTGCGCATCCACGCCGGAGTGATGGATGGGTTGTTGCCGGAGCACCAGACCGGTCGGTTCCGTCAGGAGCCGGTTGTTATTCGCGAACCGCGCACCGGTGACATCATCTTTCTGCCGCCGGATCATCAGGACGTTCCCGCGCTGGTTGAGGCGTTGCTGGCTTTCATCAGGGAAAACCGGAACCTTGATCCGCTGCTGATGGCGGGACTCTTTCACAAACAATTCGTCATCATCCACCCCTTCATGGACGGCAACGGCCGCACGACACGGCTGGCGACCGATCATCTGTTGAACGGTCTGGGCCTTCGCCTGATGGGGCTGTTCAGCTTCGAGAATTACTACAACCAAAACGTCAGTCGCTACTTCCAAATGGTTGGGGCCGCCGGCAACTACTACGATCTGGCGGATGGGCCGGATTTCACCCCCTGGCTGGAGTATTTCGCCGCGGGCATACTGGATGAGTTGCAGCGGGTCGGCAAGGAGTTGGCCGGTCGGAGAACCCCGGAAACGAATCTGAACCCCCACGACCGGCTGATCCTTGCCCACATTGACGCCCACGGCTACATCAACGACAAAGAGTATGCCCGGCTGACGGAGCGGGCGAAAGCCACGCGCACCCTCGATTTCAACCGCCTCATTCGCCTCGGCTTGATCAAACGGCAGGGGAGCGGCCGAAATACCCATTATCGACGGACAGACGAGCCGTAAGCGCCAGCAATTCTTCGTCCCTGCCGAATCGCCCCACCACCTGCAACCCCATCGGCCAGCCCGCGGCGTCGGTTCCGGCGGGCAATGAGACGGCCGGCAGCCCGGCGTGGGTCCACGGCAAAGCCATGACCGGATCGCCGGTGCTTTCCAGCCCCGGCAGGGCGGCCCCCACCGCCGCCGGAGCGATCCACAGATCGAGGCCGTGGGCATCCATCAGTCCATGCAGCTCGTCGCGCAGCCGCGCCCGGCCGTCGAGCGCGCGCCGGTAGCCGGCCTCGCTGATGGTTCGGCCGCGTTCGATGAGTTCGGCCGTTTTGGGGTGGTGCTGCTCGCGATAGGCGTCGAACCAGCGCGCATGCGTCCGCGCCGCCTCATAGGCCACGATGTCATTATGCCGCCGGTAGATGTCGTCGTAGTCGGCCATCGCCGGCACGCGCCGTATCTCGACGCCCGCCGCTTCCAATCGACGCACGGTCTGCCAAAAATGGGCCAATCCCTCGGCCGAGGCGCGTTCCAGGTAGGGGCCGTCGG
>DAOMSB010000179.1:0-4112 GCA_035446145.1 Promineifilum sp. (SeqCode)
ACGTCCACGTCGGCAGCATCAACGGCACGGAGCTTTCCAGCAAGGGCAACCGCGAACTGGCCCTGCAGGTGCGCTCCAACGAAGCCTTCAGCTATCTGACGAATCTGTTCATGGGCGACGCCCCACGAGCGCTCTACCTGCCGCTGGCGATGCGCGGCTTTCGCGGCACGGTCAACCGCCTGCTCATCAGCGAGATCGTCTATGACACCCCCGGCCCCGACGAGGCCGAGTTTGTGGAACTGGTGAACGCCACGGCCGCGCCGATCGATCTGACCGGCTATGCCCTCGGCGACGCGGTGCTGCCCACCGACTTCGAGGACCGGCGCTTCTTCCCGCCGGGCACGATCATCGCTGCCGGGCGGCCGCTGGTCGTGACGCTCTCGGCCGTCGCCTTCCGGGCGCAGTTCGGCGTCAACCCCAATCTGGAGATCGTCGACAGCGATCCCCTGGTGCCCGACATGATCGACGATCCGGCCTGGGGCGATCCCAAGGCATTGTTCCAGTTGGGCAACAGCGGCGACGAGGTGGTCTTGTCGCGGGGGAACGCGGTGATCGACGTCGTCACCTATGGCGACGGGGGCTATCCGGGGGTGGGGCGGTGTCCCCTGCTCGTTCCCCCGGCGCGAACGCTGGAGCGTTATCCGTATTGGGACGACACGGACGATTGCGGCCGCGACTTTCGGGCGTGGCCGTTTGCTAGTCCGAGAAGGTTGCCGTAGGTGGTTGCTCCTGTTCACTTTCTCCGTACTATTCTATAATTCCGCCATGAACGAGCCGGATCCTTCCAGTCCTGATCTCAACAAATCGATATTTACCGCCCTGATCGATGCCTTTAAGGGGCTTCCGCCGATTCTGAGTTATGGCGGTCTTGTCACCGTAATCGTTGCTTTCCTCCTGGTTGTCACAGGTACCTTTGATTGGAAGCTTCTCATTATTCCCGCTTTGGTTTTGGCAGCGTTCCTGATTCACACTTTTTACAGGGACAAACGCCATTATGATCTTGAGGAGAAGAAGGAGGGCTACAGACATGATGAGGTAATGCGCCCTGACCCGCTACCCGGTCCGTCGGAAACACCCAACCCGCGGCCGACTCCTTCGGTCGAAGGGGATATTCCCGTCGACGAATGGCAACGCCGCTACATGGCTTATCTGGCGCGATTGAACAGCTATCCCCCCTATACGGCTCTCATAGATATCCGCGAGGCGGGGTTCAAAGAAACAAAAATTACGCTGGAACGAATCTACACTAATCTGGAGGTGCCTTCTGCCGAACATCTGCGCAGGTTGCCCAAAAAGGCGATGACCGATCTGGACAGTCCGGAACTGGAGCAAATCGGGAAGGAGCAACGAGAGCCGGTACTGAAGGCTATCAGCCGGCCGGAGAACGAACATCTGGTCATTCTCGGCGCGCCCGGATCCGGCAAATCTACCCTGGTCAGTTACCTGGCCCTTTGCCTGGCCAGAGATCATCTGAAAGATGAGAAAATCAATCAGGAGCTATTGCGGGAACAGGGCTGGGGCCTGTCCCATCTTCGCCTGATACCCGTCCCGGTAACATTGAGGACCTATGCCGCCGAGGGGCTCTCAAAGGGACAGGATCTCTGGACATATATTGAAGCCGTCCTGGCCGCGGCAAATTTGGCCGGCTACGCGCCATACCTGAAAAAACAGTTGGCGCAAGGCGGCCTGCTTCTCCTGGATGGCCTGGATGAGGTAGATAACGCACCGAAGGTGCGCAAGGCGTTGAAGACACAGGTCGAAAGTTTTGTCGACACATTCCCCAATGTCAGGATTATCGTCACCAGCCGCCCCTATGCCTATGGCGCGGGCTGGGAACTGAGCCGCTTCTCCGTCACTCGCCTGCTGGATTTCAGCCCCGAGCAAATCGATACGTTTATTGACCAATGGTACGGGGCGACCGGCGAAGACCCCGTGCTGGGCCTGGGGCCGGACAAGGCCAAGGCGTATGCCGATAGCCTGAAAGCCCAGCTCAACCCGGAATATCGAAGCACCCACAGTCTGCGCGAACTGGCGAGCAACCCGCTCTTGTTGACCATGATGGTCTACATCCATCGCGGCCGTGAAGGCGGCCAGCTCCCCCACCGGCGCGAGGAACTCTATCGCCTGTGCATCAATCTGCTGCTTGAATTGTGGCAACATTCCAAGAACATCAATCTGCTCGACGAACTGAACATCACCCGGGAACAACTGGAAAAAGCATTGCAGGAAGTTGCCTTCGTCGCGCACAAAAGCCAGCCCGCCACGAGCAAAACGGCCGACATCACCGGCGAACTACTGGCCGCCAAACTGTTCAAGTATCGGGGAGAGGGCGCGGCCGTCGATCCCGTGACTCTCATTCAATATGTGCGCGACCGGGCCGGATTACTGCAACAGCATCATACCAAAGCCTCGGAGAGCGACGACGACCTGTACCGCTTTCCCCATCGCACCTTTCAGGAATACCTGGCCGCGCTCTATTTGCTGCGCCACGATTTTCCCAAAGAGCTGGCTCGCCTGAGCCGCGTCGACTCTGACCGCTGGCGTGAAGCCCTGCTTCTGGCCGCCGCCACCCAGCGAGATGTCCCCTTCTCCGTTTGGGCCTTGATCGACAAGTTGTGCCCTGAACCGCCGCCCGCGTCGGCAAATCCGAGCGCTGAAGCTGTTTCAGGAGGCTTCCTTGCCGGCCGGGCATTGGTCGAAACCGATCTGTTGAACCCGGAAACCCAATTGGACCATGACGAAATCGGGAAAAAAGAACGGGTGTGTCAATGGCAAAAGACCATTGTCACATCCGGTCTGCTGCAGCCGTCCGACCGCGCCGACGCCGGCGACCTGCTGGCCGAACTGGGCGACGACCGCCCCGGCGTGCTCGCCTGCGACGACATGCGCCTCTGCTATGTGCCGCCCGGCGACTTCTGGATGACCGACGAACCCAGGAGCAAAAAAGGACACCCGCTCGATATTCTGAACAAGCCCTACTGGCTGGCTCAATATCCCGTCACCGTGGCCCAGTTCCGCGAATTTGTTCACAGCAACCCGGATTATAAACCGGCCTATGGCGACATGTCTATTTCATCACCGGGTAACCGGCCGGTGGGCTACGTCAACTGGTATGACGCCCTGGCCTTTTGCGAGTGGCTCAACCGGCGCTGGGGGGCTTATCTGCCGCCGGGTTACCGCGTCACCCTGCCCAGCGAAGCGGAATGGGAGAAGGCGGCGCGGGGCGGTTCGGTTGTCCCGGTCGATCACCACGCCACGACGGTTCATTCCCTCAAGGAAACGCTTGCTACGCCGCCGGTCACGATGCCCAACGAACTCCCCCGGCGCGAATATCCTTGGGGCGACGAGCCGGAAAAGCCGGCGGCGGCCGACGATCCATACCGGGCCAACAACGAGGCGGCTGGCGTTGGCCGCCCGACGGCTGTGGGCAGCTTTCCGGCCGGGGGTAGCCGGTTGGGTTGCCTGGATATGAGCGGCAACGTCTGGGAATGGACGCGCAGCTACTACGACAAGAAGCGCCCCTATCGCCTGTCGGCCGAATACGAGACTGTCAACCCGAATAACAGGGATCTCATGCTTATATGTGGTGGCGCATACTATAGCGATTACACCGGCTGCTCCGCCCGCTTCAGGTACCTCCCGCACTTCGACTTCGGCGTCGACCTCGGGTTTCGGGTGGCGGTGTCCCCATTTGTCTCTGATCGCTGAACCCTCTGATCTCTGATCCCGATGATCACCTGATCTCTGGGGGGTCTGGGGGGCTTGCCCCCCGGCGGCGCAAAAATTCTAGTCTTTGTCGGGTGGCTCGTCCTGTTGTGGCGGCAATTGGGGGCGGGGAACGGGATGGTCGCCGAGCATCTTTTTTCGCAACCCGATCGTATTGCCGTAGCGAACGTGGTTAACCCCAAAAAAGCGAAGCCCTGCGAGAACAGGGCTTCGAGGGGTGAGAATGACGCGGATGCGTCTAAATATAGGTTACCGATACGCTTGATAAACCGCCCGCTTTGGGGGCGGCCGCTATGCTTGTTCCGTCAGCAGCCGATCGATCTCGCCGCGAATGGCCGTCAGGTCGTCCAGCCGCAGATACACGATCGCGTAGCGCACATAGGCGA
>DAOMSB010000180.1:0-2207 GCA_035446145.1 Promineifilum sp. (SeqCode)
AATACTGGTCGGTGCCGGAGCTGGAGGCGTAGTTGACGCCCACCACGCGGCCGTCACCGTCCACCAGCGGGCCGCCGGAGTTGCCGGGATTGATCGTCGCATCGATTTCGATGACGCTATCCACCGAGGCCCAATTGGTCTCGCCATCGGCGCTGGCCTTCGAGACGATGCCACGGGTCAGAGTGAATTCCTCGTTGCCGAAGAACGGGAATCCGGCTACATAGATCTCCAGCCCGGCGGGGATGTCGCCCTCGCGCCACTGGAGTGCCGGGAAGCCGTCGCCGTCGATGTCGATGACGGCCAGGTCGGAGCATTCCGACACGCCCAGGATGCGGGCGTTGCGCGGCTCATCTTCCCCTTCCACATAGACCTGTAGAAAGGCAGAGCCGGTGACGACGTGGTTGTTGGTGACGGCGATGCCCGACGGGTCGATGATGAAACCGGTCCCCTGGCCGGCGGCGTTGGTCATCTCGCCGAACTCAGGGTCGATGAAGCTGCCCTCGGCCTGAATGCGGATTGTGGCGCTGCGCACCCCTTCCAGCGTGGTTGACAGGTCGGACCCGGCGGCCGGCGCGGCCGTGGGATCGGCGGCGGCCGGGGCCGACGTTGGCTGGGCCTTCACCACTTCGCCGTTGACGCTGAAGTTCAGCGTCTGGTTCAGTTCGTCGTTGAGGTATAGCTCGACCTTGTAGGTTCCCGGCACCCAGGCGCTTTCGGGCGAGAGGTTGAATGTGAGCACGGAGCTGCCGGAAGTGAGGCTCGCCTGGTCGATCAAGGTGTTGGGCGCGGCCGCCGAGCCTACATCGGCCGCGTACCAGATCGCTTTGACCGTGGTGTCGTCGGGTGCGTTGGCCAAATCGACGATCAGATAAAACGTATCAGATGGTTCAAAAGTCGTGGTGGGCTGGGTGCCGTTGGCATCACGGGCCAGCGTGGCGCTCTTGACGTTGGCTGTGCTGGCGCTGAATTCACAGGCGGTCAACAACAGCATGGAAAACAAGATGACGAACAGGCGAACGGTGCGGCGATACATCTTCTTTCTCCTTGAACCAACTCTATTATGTTTTAATGTGCGCGACCCAAGCGACCGTAGCTCCCTGGTCACCGCCACGCTCTTTGAGAATCATAAATGATAGCACCTATAGGGTAATGTGAAAAATGCGTAAAATTTAATACGTCCTGAACTATTTTACTGCCTGATGGTCGGGGAAATTCGCTTGCACTGCGATTGCCCTCGGGCGCGATTGCTCTTTCTTCACTTGCTATTCGGCCGATGTTGTTGTATTATTTCAACAATTCGGCTCAATGATTTCCGGCAACACCGCCATATCCGGGCTAATCGGGGTCGATTCGGGCACAGGTGGCACGACAGATAGACATCAAAGGGATTCGCGACGGCTTGTTGATCCGGGTTAATGACCACCCGGACTTTGCCGTTTACGAACCATTGCGACGTGAACTGGAACAAAAGCGCGGCTTTCTCCATGACAGCCGAATCACCGTGGAGTTGGGTCGTCGGGCCATGAACGGCGAGCAATTAGCCGGCTTGCGCGACCTGTTTGCCGACCATGACATGGAGTTGTGGGCGATCATCGCCGACGACGGCGAGACGCGAAATCTCGCCCGCGAGATGGGGCTGGCGACGCGCCTTTCCGGCAGCGCGACGGATCTGGACGGCAACGCGTTGAGCCATGCCGTCGCCGAACATGTGCCCAACGGAGACGGCGCTAAAGCAGCTCCGTCGTCGCCTGTGGCGGGCAACGCCCTGTTACTGCGCGAGACGGTGCGATCGGGCCGGTTGGTGTGGCATGAGGGGCATGTGGTTGTCCTGGGCGATGTGAACCCCGGTGCGCAGATCGTGGCTACGGGCAATGTCATCGTCTGGGGGCGGTTGCGCGGACTGGTTCATGCCGGAGCGAGCGGCGACGCGACGGCGATCATCTGCGCCCTGGATTTGAGTCCGACGCAGCTACGCATCGCCGACCATATCGCCGTGGCGCCCAACGACAGCCGCGCGACTCCCGTCCCGGAGCAGGTGACCATCCGCGAAGGGCAGATCGTGGCAGAACCCTGGCGGCATTGAGTGGGTCAGTACTGAATACTGATCTACTGAATACTGATCTACTGAAATCGTAGCGGAAGTACGGAAGGGTTGAACCTATGAGTGCACAAGTCCTGACAGTAACCTCCGGCAAGGGAGGCGTGGG
>DAOMSB010000180.1:2307-4109 GCA_035446145.1 Promineifilum sp. (SeqCode)
TTGAACCTATGAGTGCACAAGTCCTGACAGTAACCTCCGGCAAGGGAGGCGTGGGAAAGACGACAGTGACGGCCAATCTGGCCTCGGCGCTGGCCATGCTGGGCAAGCGTGTGACAGCCATCGACGCCGATATCGGTCTGCGCAATCTCGACGTGGTCATGGGTCTGGAAAATCGCATCGTCTATGATCTGGTCGATGTGGTCGAGGGGCGCTGTCGCCTGCGCCAGGCGATGATCAAGGACAAGCGTCAACCCGAACTGTATCTCATCCCGGCGGCGCAAACGCGCGACAAGAACGCCGTCAGCCCGTCGGACATGGTGCTGATTTGCGATCAGTTGCGCGAGGAGATGGACTATATTGTCATCGATTCGCCGGCGGGCATCGAGCGCGGCTTCCGCAACGCCGTGGCCCCGGCTGACAAGGTGCTGATTGTCACAAACCCCGAAGTATCGGCCGTGCGCGACGCCGACCGTATCATCGGCCTGATCGAGGCCGAGGAGAAGGGACCGGGCCAACTGATCCTCAACCGCGTCAAGCCCGCCATGGTCAGCCGGGGCGATATGCTCTCGGTCGATGATGTGCTGGATATCCTGGCCGTGAACCTGCTGGGCGTCATCCCCGAAGACGAGCGCATCCTCGTGGCCAGCAACCAGGGTATGCCACTGGTGATGCACGGGGTGAACGGCGCCAGCGCCGGCGAGGCATTCCGCAATGTGGCCCGTCGCCTGGATGGGGAAGACGTACCGTTTTTGGACCTGACGCCAAAGCAGACGCTGATGGGCCGGCTAAGAGCGCTCATGGGCAGCAATTCCAATTAACGACGAACGACGACGACTGCTGTTCTTCATTCGTCACTCGTCATTCAGGAAGAAGAGGGACATGCCATGAATTGGCTCGATCGATTGCTAGGGAAAAATGAAACCAGCGGCCAGGTGGCCAAGCAGCGCCTGCAGATGGTGCTCATCCACGATCGCGCCGACTTGCCCCCCGGCATGCTGGAGCTGATCAAGGACGACATCATCCAGGTCATCGCCAGGCATATGGCCATCGACACCGACAAGGTCGTCGTCCATCTGGAGCAGGACACGCAGGAAAACCGCCTCGTGGCCGAAATCCCCCTCCTCGCCGGCCGAACCCGCCGCAATGGCGCAAGCAGCCGATAACCGGCGTAGCTTTCCCTCAATTTCCGATTCTCAACCTGTGTAATCTGTGAAATCTGTAGTTCCTCCCCTAGGGGACGAGCTACAATCCACAGATATGCTTTCAAGGACATCAGTCTGGCGATTTTTCGATGTGTGGCTGTTGGCGGCCGTGTTGCTGCTGACGGGCTACGGCATCCTGATGATCCGCAGCGCCATCACCGGCGCGCCCGCCTTCGCCGGCTATCCACAACAGCAACTCATCTGGGCCATCCTGGGGCTGGTCATTCTCCTGGTCACGGCGGCCATCGACTATCGCGTGCTCACCTCGGCCCACTGGTGGATCTACGCCGGGCTGGTCGGCCTGCTGGTGCTGGTGATCGTCACCGGGCAGGTGAACAACGACGCCCGCCGCTGGATTCAGATCACTCCCTCGTTCCAGATACAGCCGTCGGAGTTCGGCCGCATTTTCATCTCCATCACCTTCGCCCAATTCCTGGCCAACCGGCGGCAGCTCATCGCCCGCTTCGACAATACCATCGTCACGCTGGCCTACTTCGCCATTCCTGTCGGCCTAATCTTCATTCAGCCCAACCTGGGCATGACCATTCTGTTCATGTTCCTGTGGTTCATCATGATCTGGGTGGCCGGGCTGCCGCTGCG
>DAOMSB010000181.1:0-4054 GCA_035446145.1 Promineifilum sp. (SeqCode)
CGCGCACGGCCGCGTCGTCGTCCAGGATCAGCACCGAGTCGAACAGCCGGGTGATAGCCGGTTCTATCCGACGCAGCGAAGCGACGAACGTCTCAACTGTCCCGTCCTTGGCAGCCTCGGCCTCAACCAGCGCGGCGGCGAGCGCTTGCTCTTCGGGCAGGCGCAGATCGTCCGGCCGGAGCGTATAGCGCTCCTTCAGCGGCCGCGTGATGCGTACGCAGCGAGCGTAGGCGTTGAGCAGCGTTTCCCAGTCGGGGGACTGGATAGCCTCGGCCAGCGCGGCGGCGGCGCGGGTGGCCGCGTAGGGGTCGTGGGTCTGTTCGGCGAGCGTCGCCTTAACGACGCTCGCGGAGTAGCCGGCGTCGCGCAGCACGACATCCAGACGGCCGCCGATGAAGGCCAGCACCTCGGCGCGCGTCTTGTCGCTCCAGGCCACGGGCAGCAGCGCCCCGGCCGCATCCAGCCCGGCGCGCAGATCAAACGGCTGCCGGTTGGCGGTCAGGTTCTCGATCAGATGCAGCGCGGCGCGGCGCAGGGCGAAGGGATCGTTGGAACCCTTCGGCCCCAGTCCGGCGGCGAACAGCCCGGCCAGACTGTCGAGCCGATCGGCCACGGCCAGCGCCATGCCCGCCGGGCTGTCGCTGACCGCTTCATACTGTCCGGCGATGGCCGCGGCCACCTCGGGCGACTCGCCGCCGCGCCGGGCGTAATGACCGCCCATCTTGCCCTGCAGGCTGGTCATCTCAACGACCATGCTCGTCGCCAGATCGGCCTTGGCCAGCGAAGTGGCGCGGGCGGCCGTGGCGCGGGCAGCCTCGTCCAGCCCCAGCATCCCGGCCACGACGGGGACAAGTTGCTCCAGCCGATGGGTCTTGTCCAGGAAGGAGCCAAGCTCCGTCTGGAAGGTCAGCTTGCCCAGTTCGGGCACGAAAGCGGCCAACGGTTGGCGAATGTCCTTCTCATAGAAGAAGGCGGCGTCGGCAAAGCGGGCACGGATGACGTGCTCGTTACCGTCGCGCACGATATCAAGGTGCTCCTCGTCGCCGTTGCGCACGGCGATGAAATAGGGCAGCAGCTTATCGCCCTTATAGACCGGGAAATAGCGCTGATGCTTGCGCATGACCGCCACCAATACCATCGGCGGCAGGGCCAGGAAGCGCTCCTCGAACGAGCCAAGCAGCGGCGTCGGCCGCTCCACCAGGTTGGTCACTTCGTCCAGCAGCGCCGGGTCATCGGGGATGACGCCGCCAACCGAGCGGGCCAGTTCATGCGCCCCGGCGGCGATGGCCTTGCGGCGGGCGTCGGTATGGAGCACGATGGTGGCATTGTCGACGATGGTTCGATAATCGGCCGCATGGCGAATCTCCCAGGCGGGCGAGCCGTAGGGACGCAGGCCAAACGTGGTCCGCCCGCTGCGCACCCCGGCGTATTCAAACTCCACGACCGCCGGGCCGTGGAGCGCCACCAGCCAGCGCAGCGGCCGGCTGAAGCTAACGTTGGAGGCGTTCCAGCGCATCGACTTCTCGAACTTGATCCCGGCGATGAGGTCCGGCAGGCGTTCGGCCAGCACCTCGAGCGACGGCCGCCCCGTCTCATGCACCACGGCCGAGACGTAGCGCTTGCCGCCTTCTTCGACGACGCTCAGGTCGTCGACCGACAGGCCGCGGCTCCGGGCGAAGCCCTCGGCGGCGGGAGTAGGCTTGCCGCCGGCATCGAAGGCGCGGTCGGCCGGCGGCCCCTTGACCACGCTCTCCACATCCGCCCCGCGATCGGCCAGGCCGTGGACGATGACCGCCAGCCGTCGCGGTGTGCCGTCAATCTCGACGCGCTCGTAGCTCAGCCGGGCCGCGTCGAGCAGGGCGGGCACGGCCGCGCGCAGCTGCGCCAGCGCCGAGGTCAGGTCGTCGTGGGGCAACTCCTCGCTGCCGATTTCGAGGACGAAGGGGTCGCCGTCTTCGGGAAGCCCACGGACCACGGACGACAGACCACCGATATCATTCGTCGTCCGTGGTCTGTGGTCTGTGGTCCATACCTTGTTCTCCGCAAACGGATACTCCAGCCGCTGCCGCTGCTCCATATAGGCCAGCGAGATTTTGTGGGCGATGCGGCGCATGCGGCCAAAGTACTGCGCCCGTTCGGTGACGCCGACCGCGCCGCGCGTGTCCAGCACGTTGAACAGTTGCGAGCACTTGAGGTTATAGTCGTGGGCCGGGGCCACCAGCCCCGCCTCCAGGCAGCGCAACGCCTCGCGCTCATAGGTGTCGTAGATCATCTTCAGCGCGTCCACGTCGGCCACGTTGAAATAATAGTTGCAGTGTTCGATCTCGGCCTGCAGCAAGGCGTCGCCATACTTCACACCCGCGCCGTAGTCCATCTCCCACACGCTGTTCTTGCCTTGCAAGGCCAGCGCAATGCGGTCGAGGCCGTAGGTGATCTCCACCGACACCGGGTCCAGATCGATGCCGCCCGCCTGCTGGAAGTAGGTATACTGGGAGATCTCCTGCCCATCGAGCCATACCTCCCAGCCCAGCCCCCATGCCCCCAGGGCCGGCGACTGCCAGTTGTCCTCGACAAAGCGGATGTCGTGCTCGCGCCGGCTGATGCCGATGGCTTCCAGGCTGCCCAGATATAGCTCGATCGGGTTGCCGGGGTCGGGCTTCAGGATGACCTGCAACTGATAGTGCTGCTGCATGCGGTTGGGGTTGTCGCCGAAGCGGCCGTCGTCGGGGCGAATGCTCGGCTCGACATAGGCCACATTCCACGGCTCGGGGCCGAGGACGCGCAGAATCGTGGCCGGGTTCATCGTCCCCGCGCCGACCTGCACGTTGTAAGGCTGCCAGACGAGGCAGCCCTGCGCCTGCCAGTAATCCAGCAGGCGGAGGATCATTTGTTGGAAGTTGAGTTTGTCGGAAGACATTATTTAGTAACCAGTGAACAGTAAACAGTAAACAGTCGCCGCGAATCAACCGGCGATTATAGCACAGCCGATCAAAGACCTGACAGGTGAGCGGTGAGATCTTGTGCCGGAACGAGATTCTGTACCGCCCACCTGTCAGGTCCGGATATGAAATCTGCCTAATCCGCGGATTCTCTTGCTCTTCTTACTCCTCATCCGTCGGGATGAAAAGCTCGGCCTCCCGCCGCAAACGTTGGAGAAAGTCCGACGACTTCAGCTCGCGCTCCAGGATGTGGGTCAGATAGTCGTGGTTCACCCGTTCGATCTCGTGCAGCACCGCCGGGCGCAACCGCAGCTGCCCCACGACGTCCCACGGCCGCGTCTGGAGATAGCGCATCACCTTGACCGCCACGGCCGAGATGGGTCGCGCGCGGGGGTCAACCGCCATGCAATTGGGGCAGAGCAGGCCGCCCAGATCGGCGCTGAAAGCCTGATCCTCCTCGCGGATCGGCTCGCCGCAATGGATGCAGTTGAACAGGCGCGGCTGGAAACCGGTCAGCGACAGCAATCGCAACTCATAGAAGCGCGCGGGCAGCAGCAGTTCGCCGGCCGGCTCGCGGGCAAACCAGCCCAGCGCGGCCGCGAGCAGCTCATAGATGTCGCGATGAGGATCCTCGTCAACGGTGAAACGGTCGAGCAGTTCCACGGCATAGGAGGCGTAGGTGGCTCGCACCAGATCATCGCGCAGCGGCGCGTAGGCCTCCACCATCTCCGCCTGGGTCACGATGTCGAGGTCGCGCCCCTCGGCGATGAGGAACTTGCTGCGCATGAACAGCTCCACGTGGCCGGTCTTGCGGCTCTGCGGCTTGCGCGCGCCCTTGCCGACCGCGCGAACCTTGCCGTGATCGACGCTGAACAGCGTCAGCAGGCGGTCGGCCTCGCCGAAATCGCTGCGGCGGATGACGATAGCTTCGGTACGATAAGTGCGCTCGCGTGGCATAGAGCTTAAGTGTACCCCCTCCCGCCGTTTGCCGCGACCCCCGGCGATCGCTATAATCCTCTCTGGTCGATTCGCTCGACCGGCCGACTCCGTAGCTCAATCGGCAGAGCAGGGGACTTTTAATCCCAAGGTTCTGGGTTCGATTCCCAGCGGAGTCA
>DAOMSB010000182.1:0-4025 GCA_035446145.1 Promineifilum sp. (SeqCode)
CAGGACGGGTTCGCCGAGCTGGAAGCCCATCTGCGCGCCTGCCCCGATTGCAACCGGGAGTGGAGCGGGCTGATGGCCTTCGAGCTGCTGTTCCGCCAGACGCCCATCCTCATGCCCGCCCTCGACTTCACCGAGCGCACCCTGGCGCGCCTGCCCAATCGACGGGCGCGCCGCGTCGCCATGGGCACCGCCTATGCCGTTTTGCTATTGAGCGGCATAGCCCCCCTGCTCATCGGCCTGTTCCTCGTCGCCCGCTATTGGGCCGTCCTCAGCAGCCCCGCGCTGCTCGGCGGCGTGTGGGCCTCGGTGGCCGGCGTCGGCCGCGCCGTGGTCACGGTCATCGAAGCGCTGCTGGCCGGCGCAAGCCATTTTGTCATCGAACAACCCATCCTGATCGGCTGGTTCATCATCCTTGCGGGGCTCGTATTCCTGTGGGGCGGCGTTTTTCAGCGATTGCTCATGCAACCCGACGGCGCCGGTCTGCGTAATTAAGGTTACAGGACGCAGGAGTAACGGAAACCTGATCTGCAAGGAGCAGTGAAATGAAGAAAAGTGTCCTATTTTCAATAATGCTGGCAGCGTTGCTCATCACGACGCTGACCACAGTCACCTTTGCCGCGCCATTGGCCGATACGATCATCGAGGCCAACGAAGTCGTGAACAACGACGTCGTGGTCTTCGACGGCGATCTGGAGATTCAGGCCGGGGCGGTGGTCAACGGCGACGTGGCCGTGTTCAATGGGGACGCCGTCATCGACGGCCAGGTCAACGGCAGCCTGACGCTGTTTAACGGCGACCTGCAGGCCGGAGCCGACGCGAATATCTCGGGCGAGTGCGTGCTCCTGAATGGGCAAGCTTCGGGCGAGGGGTTCCGCGATCGCGCTTCGGGTAACTGCACGACTATTCAAAACCTGGAGATCGCGCCGCTGGCCGAGCTTGGCCCCTGGCTGCGCGATTTCCAGAACGCCCCGGGTCTGGAACTGCCCGCCGTGCCCGAAGTGCCCGCCGTGCCGGCTGTACCCGGAATACAGGCCCCCCACAGAGGCAGAGGCGGCTTCGGCGCCGAACTGTTCGGAGTCTTTGCGAGCAGCCTGCTGTTCGGCTTCCTGGCCTTCATGACCGCGGCGATCATGCCCAATCAATTGCGGCAAATCACGACCACCGCGCGCGACAAGTCGATGGTCAGCGGCATGGCCGGCGCGCTGACGGCCGTGGCCGTGCCCTCGCTCATCGTCCTGCTCATCCCGATCTCGATCATCCTGACCTTCGTCTGCATCGGCCTGCTCGGCTTCCCGATCATGTTCCTGCTGGGGCTGGCGCTGGTCGTCGGCAGCTTCCTGGGCTGGATCGCCGTCGGGACATGGCTGGGCATCCGCATCTTCGGCCGCGGCAAGAGCGGCGACCGCATCGTGCGCTCGGCCGCGCTGGGCACCGCCCTGCTGACCTTCATCACCGGCGTGCTGGGCTTGCTCACATTCGGCGTTGCCGGCGGAATCCTGGTCTTCATCGCCCTGTCCATCGGGTTGGGCGCGGTGGCCCTGACCCAGTTCGGCATGAAGCCCTACCCCCGCCGCTCGCGAAGCAACGCACCAGGCAGCGGCACGCCCGGCAACGACAGCATCGACCCCGACAAGTACGACAAGGTGCTAAACACCCTGCCGCCCGAAGAAGCTGCGGCGTAGTCAGGTTATAAAAACCGGGTTTCTTCTGGGAAACCCGGTTTTTTGTTCTTGTAGCGCAGACATCCCTGTCTGCAATCCCCATAGCGCAGACAGGAATGTCTGCTCCTACGGCAGCAAGTCGTCGCCAACCAACTCCCGCTCCAGCGCGTCATAAAGATCGCGGTAGGCCGCCAGCCGCGCCGCCGCCGCCCGCCTGGCCGGCTCGGTGTGCATCGACGCGACCGTCTTCGCCTGCCAATCGACCTTGCGGCCGCGTGCGATGAGATCCGCCATCGTGCGCATCTCGCTCCCCGCCAGCCGGCCGCCCATCCATTGGAACACCGCCGTCAGCCCAATCTTGGCCAGTTTGTCGGCGTCCCACAACACCTGCGACTCCAGCACCGTCAGCGGCTCGTCGCGCCACAGGCCCATGTGGTCGGCAATCGCCTCGGCCACCGCCTCGACCTTCTCCGGCGGGAAATCCGTCGTGGGCAGAAAGTCGCGGGCGAAGGCGGCCCCGGCGATGGGGTGGCGGTTGCCGTCGGTACGCTTGCACACGTCGTGGAGCCAGGCGGCCGCTTCGACGATCTCCGCGTCCGCGCCGGTCAGCTCCGCCAGTCGCAGCGCCAGCGCCACTACCGCCGTGACATGCTCCCAGCGATAGTTGAACGACACCTCGGTCGTGCCATAGCGGGTGAGCAGTTCGCCCTGCGTAGCTTCGTACATGGCGGCACGGGCGGCTTCGCGCCAGGGGGGTGGTGGTGGAATCGTCATGGGATCTCGACGGGGAACTATAGCAGAAGACGACGCAGAAGACAGGTTCAGGGATGGCGGGCGTTGGAGGTGTTGCAGGCCGTCCAGCGGACCGGCAGCGCGGAAGATATCGACGCGGCTTTGGCGGCCGAGCGGGTTTGGCAGCGGCAGCGATTGCGGGAGTTAAGCGAATGGTAGCGCAGGGTTATAAGGGAGTTCGGCATGGCGAACAGTTAACCCACGTCTCCAAAGTTCTATGGCAACATCTTGCTCTCGCGCGTAATACGAATCAGAAAGCGCAAGGCTTCATTAACTGCCTCCGCGTCAGGAAACAGTTCCGCCACGTCGGGAGCCAATTGGACATATCCGCCAAATCCGGTTCGCTTGGGGCCGACTTTTCTTACTCGCAGGCTTTTCAGATCGTATTCGGGTCGAAGGTCATCTTCTGTATCACTCTTGTTCTTCTTCATAGGTCATCTGTTCCCGGCGAGTGGCTTCTCTTGCACTAATCAAGCGGATCTTATTGTCTCGCTCTGTATAGGATACAACCAATAATCGGTTTTGTTGCGATCGACCGACGATAATGTAGCGCTCCTCATTATCTGAGTGATCAGGATCGTAGAAATCAATGTATAGTGGATCTTCGAAGATTGTTTCAGCTTCATCGAAGTGAATACCATGTTTCGACCAATTTATCTTGGCCTTTTCATTGTCCCACTCAAAATCCATACTAAAAGATAACATGGATTCTCTTGATTCGCATTCAGATTCTTGAGACTCGCTCCCATAAGAGCGGGAAAAGAAAAGGCCCGACACAAAGTCGGGCCATAAAGGAGTACATAATCCGGATAGCAGGTTTCCCGGAAGAAACCTTGTCACTGCTCGGTATTACCGATTATCCAGCGCCACCACCCCCGGCAGCTGCCGCCCCTCCAGCAGCTCCAGGCTGGCGCCGCCGCCGGTGCTGACATGGGTCATCTTGTCCGTCAGACCTGCCTTGCGCACCGCCGCGGCCGAATCGCCCCCGCCGATGATCACCTTCGCACCATTGTCGACCATCGCCGCCAGCATCTGCGCCAACTGATTCGTGCCGTGGGCGAACTGCGGCACCTCGAATACCCCCATCGGGCCGTTCCAGATGACCAGTTGCGCCCCCTGCAACTCGGCGTTGAACCGCTCCACCGTGGCCGGGCCGATGTCGAGCGCCATCCTGTCCGGCGACAGCGCCCAGATCATCTCCACATCCGACGGCACGTCGGCCGACACTTCGGTCGCCGTCACCACATCCACCGGCAGAATCAGCCGGTCGGCAGCCATCGCCAGCAACCGCGCCGCCTCGGGCAGGGCTTCTTCCTCGACGAGCGACTTGCCCATGTTGTGGCCCTGCGCCTTCAGGAAGGTGTTGGCCATGCCGCCGCCGATGAGGATCTTGTCCGCCTTGTCCAGCAGGTTCTCGATGAGCTTGATCTTGTCCGAGATTTTGGCCCCGCCCATGATAGCGACATAGGGGTGGGGCGGGTTCTCCACGGCGACGCCCAGCGCGGAGATCTCGGCGTTCATCAGGAAGCCGGAGACGGCCGGGCCGCCCTTGGCCCGCATGGCGTAGGCCGC
>DAOMSB010000183.1:0-3894 GCA_035446145.1 Promineifilum sp. (SeqCode)
ACTGCCCCGGCGTCATAAACTCAACCGTGGCGAAGTCGGCCGCCGTCAGGCTGCCCTGGGGCGCAGTCGATGGGGTGAAGGCGGCCAGCCAGGATTCCTGTTGGCCCGCTTCGGCCCAGACCAGGTCGAGCACGCGGGTGTGGTTGGTCGTGCCGCCCGGCGCGCCGCCGATGCGCCATTGCTCGGCCTTGGGAGCCACGTCACGGACGCGCAGCACGCCGTTGGCGGGGTAGCCTTCCTGGCTCATGACGATCGCCGCGTAGCGCCACGCTTCCGGTGTGTCGCCCAGTACCGACTTGGGCACGCGGATGGTGACCTTCTGCTGGCCGGAGTCGGTGATGACCTGGAAGTCGGCCGGCCCGGCGATCTCCTTCGGGCCTTCCTCGCCCGGCGTGAAGATCTTCGATTCCCAGCCCTCGACGGTGATGGCGTAGTCCCAGGCCGTGCCGGGGGCCGCGGCCAGATTACGACCAGGCAGGAACGCCGCCCCGCCCGCGTCGCCCCCGTCGGTGTCGATGTAGACATCGAACGTTTGCAGCGACAGGCCGTTGGTGCCGTCCCAGGGGTTGTCTACCGGGCCGGCCATCGTGAAGCGGAAGACGATGTTCTCATCATCCGTGCCCACCTGGAAGTTGGTGATGTCGAAGTTGCCCGGCTTGAAGACGGCATCAGTGGGGTAGGTGTAGGTGCCGGGGCCGTAGTCGTCGCCGGTTGGGTCGGTGATGTCCAGCAGAGCCTGGGTCGTGCCGAGATCAGGCACGACCAGCGCCGCCGGGCCGATGGTCGGCAGGCGGTCGATGATCGCCCGCTCGCCGCTGACGACCTCGCTGAACAGCGCGCGCAGGGTCAGCGTTGCGCCCACGTCGGCGTTGCCCAGTACCGCCAGCGGGACGGAGAGTTCGATGATGCCCCCTTCGCCGACGGCTACGCCCGCCGACACCTCTTCGGGGAAGTCCAGCGCCGCCCGGCCATCGGTCGCCGGGCCGGTCGCCACGAGTTCCCAGCCGTCCTGGGTGGCGCGATAGGCGGTCGCGTTGCCCAGCATGCCGCCACTGAAGCGCAACTCCAGCAGCCGGTTGCCCGCAAAGCCCAGCAGCTCGCCCGATTGGGAGAAGGCGTTCAGAGCGCCGCCGGCCGGTGTGCCAAGATACAGCTCGATCTGGCTCTGCGCGGGGGGCAGGGTGAAGTCGGGATTGAGGCCGATCTTCAGATAGAGATTATTGGCGTCGAACCCATAGGCGATATCGCCGAAGGGGGGCGCGCCCGCGGCCATCACGCCGCCGGCGGCCGTGTAGAGACCCGCCGCGTCCCATTCGCCTTCCGTGGCGATGCCGTCGACGATCGGCGTGATCAGGCCGGTCGACGCGCGGTCGGCCGCGGCCGGCGTGGCCGGGATAATGGGCACGTCAAGGACCTTCGGCGGCTCCGCGCCCACGGCGGCATAGACCGCCTTGAGCGTGTTGCGAAACTGCTGGTCGAATGAGCCGTCGTCGCCCGACGTCTGGTCGGAGCCATACCACCAGAACCAGTCGGAGCCTTCGGCGATATACATCTGGGTGAAGGCCTCGGCGATCTGTTCCGGGGTCGCGTTCTCGCGGTTGCGGCCGGTGAGGTAGGTTTGCAGATAGACGCGGGTGTCCTGGAGCAAGTCCCAGGCGCGGTTCTCCTCTTCCTCGCCGATCCATGTGGAGAAATCGCTGTTGATCCACGATCCGGCCCACAGATTGCGCAGGCGCGGCGGCTCGGGGGCCATTTCCAGAAACTCCGACGGCGTCACGGTGATGATGGTGGGGTCGTCGCTCAGTCGCTGGTAGAGCGCGTGGAGAAAATCTTTGCCGTCGTTGTCGTAATGCTCCCAGGCGTTCTCGCCGTCGAGGATGACCGACACAAGGTGCGGCCCCTGGGGCGTCTCGCCGTTGGCGTCGGGCGATTGCAGGCGGCCGCAGATATTGTGGATGCGGTCGATGAAGTCGTCGGCCGCCGCCTCGCCCGATACGCCGGAATAGGTGAAGCCGACCTTGTCGGAAATAATGATATCGCGAAACACCATGGCCACGGGGCCGCCGTTCCGCCCCTGCACGACGTAAGGTCGATAGAGCTGGTCGGCTTCCACCACGACCTCGTTCCCGTCGCGAGTGAAGCTGTCCATGCCCAGGGTGTGGGCGAGCACGCCCTCGCTGCTGGCCATCCATTGAATGCCGTTGGCGGCCGTCATGCTGACCATTTCCTGGGCGACGGAGCCTTCGCTCGGCCACATGCCGCGCGGCGGTCGGCCGAAATGGTCGGTGTAATATTGCACGCCGCGCTCGATCTGTGCCGTGGCGTCCTGCCCCCAACGGAAGGGCTGGTTGGGCAGGGTGATGTCGGGCGTCGCCCGCAGCGCCAGATCGGTATCCACGAGCAGCGGCAGGATGGGATGGGCGAACGGCGTCATCGTCACTTCAATCTGGCCGCTGTCCTGCATCTCCCGGTGGATGGGGACGACCTCGTTGATGAGCCGCAGATGCTCGTCGAGAACGACCTGCTTGTCGGCCTCGCTGAAGCCTTCGCCCTGCTCGACCAGCACCGCCGGCGGGCCTTCGGCCAGCCAGTCGGGGTCGGTCCAGGCCAGATTGAAGAGCAGTTGCAGGTCGCGGTAATCATCGGTCGTGAAGTCGACCAACGGGTTGGCGCTGCCGTCGCGCAGATCCAGCAGTTCCTGATAACGCGGGAAGCGGGCGATGATCTTGCGGTTGGTATCGAAGAAATGATCGAGGATGAACTGCTTCTGCTCGTCGGTCAGTTCGTCGGCCGGGATGATCGTATGTTGCCAGTAGAGATCGGTCGCCCCGGCGCTGAGGTCGTCGAGCTGCCGGATGAGGCTGGGCGTCAGGTTGAACGTGGCCTTGATGTCGGGATATTCCTGCAGGATAGCGGCCATATCGACGTAGTCCTTGGCGGCGTGGAGGCGTACCCAGGGCTTGATGTAGATACCTGTCTCGGGGTCCTTGTAATAGACCGGCTGGTGCTGATGCCAGATGATGGCCAGATAGATCGGCTCGACGCACAGGTCGGCCAGCGGCACGTTGGTCGGCGCGGCCGTGGGCTGGGGGGCGGCGGTGGCCGTCGGCGGGGCTGTGGGGGCCGGTTCGTTGGTTGGCGCGATTTCGGCCGTCGTCTGGGGCGGCGTGGCCTGCGGTTGCTCGCGGCAGGCGGCAAGCAGCAGAATAAGGATAAGGATGAGAATCAGTCGGTTGTGACGCATAGCGTTCCCTCATTTACTCGTAGCAAGGCGCGACCGTCAATGGGCTGAAGCTCGCCGGAACCGGCTACAAGACAAAACTATCTTTTTAACAGTATGATCAAGAATCTTGTGTATCACCCCGCCTTGTCTCAAGCAAAAGGGGTATACCGTAGTATACCCCCCTGCCATAAACATGTGGAAACCGGATTTGGCGAACAGAAATTCGCTCAGAATAACCCGGTTCCCGATTTCACAATATTACCCCTTCACGGACCCGGCCGTCAGACCCCCAACGATATAATCCTGCAGCAGCAGGTACACGGTGACCATCGGGATGGCTCCCATGACCGCGCCGGCGGCGAACGCCCCCCATTCCTGGGAGTAGTTTGTACCGATGAACGTCTGCAAGCCGAGCATGAGCGTGAACTTGCTGGCCGTGGTGATCATGACGCGCGGCATCAGGTAGTCGCTGTAGGTGCCGAAGAAGGTCAGGATCATCGACACGACCATGATCGGCCGCACCAGCGGGAACAGCAGCTGCCAGAAGATTTGCCAGTCCGAGGCTCCGTCGACTTTGCCCGATTCATCGATCTCGCGCGGGATGGAGTCGAAAAAGCCCTTCATCAGCCAGACGTTGACGCCCAGCGCGCCGCCCATGTAGATCAGGATCA
>DAOMSB010000184.1:0-3894 GCA_035446145.1 Promineifilum sp. (SeqCode)
TCCTGCTCGGCGTCACGGATTATGAACAATCAATCGGCCGAAGTTGCACCCTCCCCACCGTCGAAACGCCCCTTTGGTGTCTATGTCATCGTCGCCCTGCTGCTGGTGGGCGTTGTGGCCGCCGTGCTGGAGATCATGCGCGTGCAGTCCGAACTGCTCGGTTTCTGGCAGACCGCCGACGAAGTGCTGCGCGAATACAGCGGCCTGACCGACCTGGCCGCCTACCTGTTCAAGGGCACGACGGCGGTAACCGTCGCCAATACGGTCGTCATCCTGTTCTGGCTGCTGCTCATCGGCGGCATGTGGCGCATGCAGCGCTGGGCCTGGCTGGTCGTCATGATCTTCACCGGCGTCAACCTGGCCTTCACGCTGGTGCGCTATTTCAGGGGCGATCCTGACTATTTGAGCATGCTGATCCTCGTCGCCATCACCTTCTATCTCAACGACCGCGACGTCCAGCGCGCCTACGCGCGGCCGAGCGCCACCGAAAAGGGCGGGTCATCATGAACGAGCTGGAGTTATTGCGCCGCTACGAGCCGGTCATCTACTACACGTCGGGCGAGATGTTCTACCCGCGGGCGGTGGATGGCTACGTGCGCCACAGCAGCCTCTGGCAGGTGGACAACCGCGGCAGGACCCGCGAACTGGTGGCCGAGGGCGCGCTCACGCTCGACGGCCTGGCCGGCTATGACCAGATTCCGGCCGACCACACCCTGTTTTTACGCTTCGTGCCGGAGCCGCTGTGGGCGCTGGATTACCAGTTGTGGCTAAATCGCCCCGGGCGCGTCCGCTTCCGCGAGCCGGGCCGCCTGGCGCGCGTGCCGCTGCTGTCGCGCATCGGCGACACCTTCTTCGATCTGTCGCTGGCCCTGCGCGGCGTGCTGCCCGGCGGCACGGCCGCCGCCGCCGAAGTGCGCATGCGCGAGATCGACAAGCAGGACGGCCGCGATGTCTACTACGGCCGCGTCGTCGAGCGCGGCGGCTGGATCATCCTCAACTACTTCTTCTTCTACCCCATGAACAACTGGCGCTCCGGCTTCTTTGGCGTCAACGACCACGAGGCCGATTGGGAGCAGGTCTTCATCTATCTCTACCGCGACGATGACGGCGAGATCAAGCCCCAATGGGCGGCCTACGCCTCGCATGATTTCCACGGCGACGACCTGCGCCGCCGCTGGGACGACCCCGTGTTGATTAAGGAAGGCGACCACCCGGTCATCTATGCCGGGGCCGGCTCCCACGCATCCTTCTACCAGCCGGGCGACTACATCATGGGCATCGAGCCGGGGTGGATCTCGCCGGTGAAGAACATGTTCAACTCCCTCCGGCGCTTTTGGGTCGAGACTCTGAAGCAAGGGGAGAATGAGGAGTTCGTCGAGAAAGTGGGCGAAATCTTCACCATCCCGTTCGTCGATTATGCCCGCGGCGACGGGGTGGCCATTGGCCCGCACAAGTCGCGCACGTGGTCGCCGGTGCTCATTTCCGAGGCCGACGGCTGGATCAGCCAGTATCGCGGCCTGTGGGGACTGGACACGCGCGACCGGATGGGCGGCGAGCGCGCCCCGGCCGGGCCGATGTATGAGCGCTCCGGGGCCATCCGGAAGTCGTGGTATGACCCGCTGGGCTGGGCGGGACTCGACAAGGTGTTTCCGCCGTCGGACCTGCCGGAGGAGATCGACGAGCGCATCGCCGACGTGGAGGCCGGGCTGGAGTCGCTGGATGAGCGCATCACACTCGACCGCGAGCGGCTGCGGGTGCTGGCGCTCGATCTCGAATCGCTGCGCGCCGCTGAGCATTTCAGCGGTATCTATCAGATGAAGGCCAAGGAACTCGACGCCGCGCAAGAGGGATTCCAGGCGCTCGTCCAGCGTCAGGTGGAGCTGATCGAGACGCGCAACGCGCTGCTGCACTATCGACGGCGCATATTGGCCGGTGATCCGGGGCCGCCCGCGGCGCATCTTCAGCACGCCCATCGCCCCACGCCGCCGGTCGAGCACCACCGCGCGCTGGAGATATGGTCGGCGATCAGCGGCGCGATGGCCTTGCTGTCCTTCGGCTATCTGATCATCTATCGCCCCAGCTACTGGTTTTTGATGGTCCTCATCGTGGGCGTCCTGTTCGGCTTCATCGACTCGATCACCCGCGGCAGCACCGATCGCTATCTGGTGAACCTGGCCGTGGCCCTGGCGACCGTCAACGCGCTGATCCTGTTCATCGAGTTCTGGCAGATCGCGCTCATCCTGCCGCTGATCCTGCTGGTCATCTTCGTCTTGCGTGATAATTTGCGCGAGCTGAGGTAGGGTTTGGAAACCCGGTTTCTATGCCCTATCCCTCGTTTGACAGTCCCCCATGATAGACGTACACTCAAACTCCACGCTCGGGCTGCACCGGCGGGGATATGGTCACACCCTGATCGCACTCTACAGGAGAGGTCGAATGAACGATGCCGCAACTGTCCACGAAGCCGTTCGCCAGGTGAAAGCCGGCGAACTCAAACGACCCACCAACTGCGTCCATGTGGACGCGCTCCAGGAGGTCGATCCGCGCACGGCGGGCTGCGAAGATTGCCTGAAGGCGGGCAGCACGTGGATCCATCTGCGGGTCTGCCTGACCTGCGGTTACGTCGGCTGCTGCAACAGCTCGCCCGGCAAGCATTCCTCCAAACACGCCCACGACACCGGCCACCCCGTCGTCATGTCCATGGAGACCGGTGAGGACTGGATGTGGTGCTACCAGGACGAGGACTATATCGCCCCGCGCCGCAAATGAGCGCGGGCCGGTGACATTTTCGGCCGCGCAAGAGCGCGCGGCAACTGACATGAGTACCGAGATCGTCCCCTTCCATGTCGGCATGCTTCCGGCGGCGGCCGAGCTGCTCTCGCGGCGACATGCCCGCGATCGGGCCATGATGCCGCTGTTGCCGGCGCGCTTCGAGCAGCCGCGCATGGCCCAGGCCGCCGTGCGCGAAGTCTGGAGCAACCCCCACACGTCGGGCGTGGCCGCCTGGCGCGACGGCCGCCTCGTCGGCTATCTGCTGGGCCAGGCGAAGTTCGAGACCCATCGCGGCCGCCATGTGTGGATTCCCCTGCCGGGCTACGCGCTGGGCGAGGGCGAACCGGCCGATCTCTATGCCGAACTCTACGCCGCCGCCGGGCCGGAGTGGCTGCGCCTCGGCGCGTTTGACCATTATCTGATGATGCCCGCCGAAGACCGCGACGGGCTGAACGCCTGGTTCTCGCTGAGCTTCGGCAAGGAGCAGGCCCACGCTATCCTGTCGCTGACCGGGCCGCTGCCGGAGCGGCCGGCCGTGCCCGGCGTAGTCATTCGGCGCGCTGGCGAAGCCGATCGCGACGCGTTCGTCGGCGACATGTCGCCCATCCTGCGCCGGCACATGGCTGGGCCGCCGGTGTGGGCCGCGTCGCTGCCCGAGCGGGTCGAGCCGATGCGCGAGGGGTTCGTCGAGATGCTGACCGATGAGTCGGCGCGGGTGTGGATCGCCGAAGCCGAAGGCAACGGCGACGACTCCGGCCGCATGCTGGGCTATGTATTGCTGTACCCGGCGTCGCCGTCGGATGACAATCTGACCGTCTCCGTCTCCGAGCGGACGGTGCTGCTGGAAGTGGCCGCTATTCGGCCGGAAGCGCGCGGCCGCGGCATTGGGCAGGCGCTGGCGGTCGCCGGTCTGGCCGACGCCGCCGCGCTCGGCTATCGCGTGTGCATTACCGATTGGCGAACGCCCAACATCGAGGCCAACCGCTTTTGGCCGAAGCTTGGCTTCCGCCCCGCCGTCTATCGCCTGGCCCGCAAGGTCGACCCGCGCATTATGTGGGCCACGTTTTGAATTACGAATTACGAATCTAGCTATCCTACAGTTTGAGAAAAGCGTTGGTCGTC
>DAOMSB010000185.1:0-3890 GCA_035446145.1 Promineifilum sp. (SeqCode)
AGCTTGCGCGATAGCTGACGCTTAAAAATCCTCTCCGTCTCTTTATCGCGGAAGCCCCTAATCACGAGATTAGTGTATAACGCGATGCGTTTAACGTCAAGCGTTATATGCCTGCCAGGTTAGTCTCGCAGCACACACAACATCTGTCGAATCTCTCCCAGATGATGCGCCGTGTGGACGATGATTCCCATCGCGCCGCCGATGCGGTTGTCGTTGTCCCAGGAGTCGAACCCTTCCATGATGGCCCGCACGCGGGTGTAGCTGTGGCGCAATTGCGCCTTCAGCGCTTCCCACTCCTCGGCCGTCACCACGCCGATCTGCCAGCTCGAAGCCCAGTCGGCACGTTCGGTTTGAGTCTCGGTCATGTATTTCTCCAGCACATCCAGGTAGAAGCGGGTATGGTTGACCTGCGCGGCCAGTGTGGCGCAGCGACCGTTGGTGGCTCGCGAGGCTTGCTCGTGGGTGATGCCTTCCAGTGTCTCGAACAAAGATGTGCCGCCATCGAGGTAAATGCCGTAGACGCTCTCGAATGTTTCGGTCAGCAAGGCATAGAGATTGTTGGTGAAGAGTTCGGCCGAAATCTGCTGGTTCATGATGTTTCTCCGGTAAGGATGGTTGGAATAATGTATCGGAAGCATATCACAGATCAAGGTATTAAAACAAATGTTCTGTGAAATCTGCCGCCGGCATTTGCGTCTGCCTGCGAACACGCGCCGACCCAAGGCTTGTGTGATCATCACTCGTCTTCCGCTATAATTTGCAGACTTAACAATGAAGTTTCCATTACTGGTTATATTCATTCGTTGACGGCAAAAGGTGTTCATTGAACTCGATCATCGTTTCCTTACTTCCTTTTATCATCGGCGGAGCGCTTGTCCCGGTTCAGATTATCATCGTCATTTTATTGCTGACCGGCGAAAAGCGGGGGCCGCTGAAGGCTATTGCCTTCGTGCTGGGCATGACGCTGGCGCGGCTGGCCCAAGGCCTCCTGTTCCAGCTTATCATCAGCGGTGGCAGCGGCGATCCGGCCGATGCCACCCCGAATCTGGGCGCGATCAAATCCACGCTCTTGCTGGTGCTGGGCTTGCTGCTGCTGACTACCGCCTGGAAGAAATGGATCAAGGAACCGGACCCTGACGCGCCGCCACCCAAATGGTTGACGATGCTGGACGGGTTGACCCCTTTGCGCGCTTTGCTCTTCGGCGCGGGCTTTATTCTGATCGCAGTTAAATTGTGGGTCTTCACTCTGGGCGCGCTCAGTGTCATCGATGGCGCGCAATTAGGGATACGGGAGACCTTCCTCGTGTTTTTGGGATATATCCTGCTGGCCCAATCCTTGCTGATCATCCCCATTCTCATTCGCCTCATTCTGCCCAATCGGGCCAAAGTCTGGCTTAAGTCATTTGGCGGCTGGCTGGAGATACACAACGACCGGATTGTCATGGTCGTGTCGCTGGTGTTTGGCTTGCTGTTTCTGTATCAGGGCGTTACCGGCTTGTTCTGAATCGAATCGCTCCGCTGATCTGTTTTCAATGACGAATCATGCAAGCCAAAGACGAATTGCCGATCATCTCCTTCACTGACATAGAGGCCTTGCATCGGTGGCTGGAAACACATCACGCCACATCCAGCGGGATATGGGTGAGGGTTTACAAGAAGCATTCGGGTGTCCAGTCGATTCGTTTTGAGGATCTTTTGGAAGAGGGGCTTTGCTTCGGTTGGAGCGAAAGCCTGCGCGTCCGGGGAGACGAGCAATCCTATCTGCAGATGTTCACCCCTCGGAAGACGAAAGGGACGACTTCCGAGCGCAATCTTAAACTGGCGGAGAAGCTGATCGCCGAAGGCCGGATGACGTCGGCCGGGCGGGTGGCGCTTGGCCTGGGTGACTAGGATGTCGCAGCTGATAAGAGATCGGCAAAGGCTACGGTCGAAACGATCTTGACTCCCGCGATTTCCTCCAGCACAAGCAGGTCTTTATCTCCAGTCACCAGGTAATCGGCCTGACCGATTGCGGCATAAGTCAACAAGTAATCGTCTTTGGCGTCACGGGCAATCGCGGGGATTGTCTGCTCAATGCGGGGGATTTCTTCAGCTACCGTTCTCAACAGTTCGAGAAATGTCGTTAACTTGTCCGAGCCAACCCGACCCATCAGATGGGGACGATTGCTGATCACGTCCGGAATCTCATCCACAACCTCTTCTGGCAAGAGTAACGTGAATTGATTCCGGCCGAGTGCCGCAAAAATAGCCTGCACTGCTCCGGTATGTTGCGGCGTAAGCAAATAACTGATGTAGATATTTGTATCGAGTAACGCCCTCATGCCTTGGTCTGCCGCTCGAAGCTAATCCTGCCTTTAGCATCCAGTTGCTCGATGGCCGCTCTGGATATTTCTTCGGCGATCGTTTCAGCTTCCTCGGCGGATAAATCCTGGTTTACCGCCTGCGTTTCACGAGCGAGTTCCTGTAATTGGGTGATTACCTCGGCGCGCCGGATGTTCTCTTTTGCCCGTCTCAGTTCCTGATACTCAGTGAAGGGGACGATGACTACCTGCGGATACCCGTGACTCTGGACGACCACGCTGTCACCGGTCTTCACGGCCCATTTCATCAGGTCGCTTAATTTAGCTTTTGCCTCGGTGGCTGATACTGTCTTTTGCATCTGACCCCTTATTTAATCTTGTTGTAGTAATTATACAGGTTATCTCATTGGTTATTATAGTGTCTGATTTGCTGATTGTCCAACTACATACCTGACAGATTTCGGCCTGGCCCATCAACTACTCGCCCTGCCATGGCTCCCGTGTGTTCGCCGTCGCGCAACACAGCCACGCCGTTGACCAGCACATCGCGCACGCCGGTGGCGTACTGGTGCGGCCGATCGAACGTGGCGTGATCCTGAATAGTGGCCGGGTCGAAGATGACCACGTCGGCGAAATGGCCGGGCAACAGGCGGCCGCGCCGGTCGAGCCGTAGATTATCGGCCGGCAGCGCTGACAGCCGTCGCACCGCCTCCTCCAGCGCGATCAATCCTTCATCGCGCACGTACTTGCCCAGCAACCGGGCAAAGCTGCCGTAGGCGCGGGGGTGGGGATTGGAGCGCAGAAAGACACCCTCCGGCGCGAGCGAGGCCGAATCGGAGCAGAAGCTGACCCACGGCAACCCAATCTCGCGCCGCACGTTGTCCTCTGACATGGTGAAATAGACGCAGCCGACGCGGCTGTCATCCTCGATGACCAGATCCATCGCCGTCTTCACGGGATCGGCCCCGCGCAGCGCGGCGATCTCGGCCAATGATTTACCGGTCAGCGGCTTAAGCGCGTCGTTTTTGAAGCTGACGCACAGCACCTTCGACGCGTCCCCCGCCTCGTGGTAGGAATTCTCCCAATCGGCGCTGGGCAGGGCGATCTCGCGCTTCAGGCGTTCGCGCACTGCGGGATCGCGCAAGCGGGCGACCCAGGCCTTATGGCCGCCTTCCTGCACCCAGCCGGGCATCATCGCGTCCAGTCCGGTGGCCGACGCGTGATAGGTGTACATATCGGCCGTGACGGGCAGCCCTGCGGCGCGCGCCGCCTCCACGCGAGCGATCACCTTCTCCAGCTTGGGCCAGTTGCGTTGGCCCGACGCCTTCAGATGATAAATCTCGCCGCGAATGCCGGACTCGGTGACGATGGTCAGGAACTCTTCCAGCGCTTCGAGAAAGGTCTCTCCCTCGCTGCGCAGATGGGCGGTGAAGAGACCGTCGTATTCGGCCGCGGCCGAAGCCAGCGCAATTAGTTCGGCTGTGTCGGCGTAGCTGTCGGGCGAATAGATGAGCGCCGCCGACAGGCCGACTGCGCCCTCGGCCATCGCCTGTCGGACGAGAGTCTGCATTTGGGCTAGCTCGTCGGGCG
>DAOMSB010000186.1:0-1431 GCA_035446145.1 Promineifilum sp. (SeqCode)
ACCGGCAGCACGCGCACCAGCAGCATGGCGATGATCGCGCCCACCGCCAGCCCAAACAAGGGGGCCAGGAGCAGCATCAGGCCGCCGAGCAGATAGTAGATCGGCCCCGCGCCGATGCCGACGCCGTAGGCCACGAAGGCCGGCGCGGCAAAGAGCAACAGCAGCAGCAGGTTGCCGGGCGCGCGGCTCAACAGCTTGGCGACCATCACCGACCGGGTATGCACCGGCGCGACCAGCAGCCGATCCAGGTCGCCGCTCATGAACAGGGCCTTCAGCGCCTGGTTCATCCCGAAGACCAGCACACCGAGCAGGACGAAGGTCAGCAGCAGGCCGGGCACGATGCCCAACGGCAGGGGTGTCGATAGCTCGGAAGAGGTCAGGAATGACGCGCCATAGCCCATAAAGCCCGAAAACACGCTGACGAACAGGATGCCGATCGCCGCCAGGACGAAGCCGAGGATGCGCAGGGTCGATTGGGTCGTGACCTCGCGCCGATCGAGCCGCCAATAAAGCGTCATGAGCAGCCAGGTATCAGCGACCATCCTCAAGCTCCTTGACCATCTCGTCTACGTCGCTGCCGCCGGTCAGCTCCAGGAAGATGTCTTCCAGCGACTGATCGCCGCGCATCCGGCGCAGCTCCTCAACGCGAGCGTCGGCCACGATGCGCCCCTTGTTGATGATGATCACCCGGTCGCACATCGTCTGGGCGATCTCCAGAATGTGGGTGGAGAAGAAGATCGTGCCGCCGCCGTTGCGATGGCGGATCATCAAGTCCTTGATCAGCCGGGCCGAGCGCGGATCGAGGCCGACGGTCGGCTCGTCCATGAAAACGATCTGCGGTTCGTGGAGAAACGCGCCGATGACGGCCACTTTCTGCTGCATGCCGTGGCTGAACGTGTCCAGCAAGCTGCCGGCCACGTCGGTCAGCTCGAACATATCGAGCATCGGCCGCATGCGCTGTTCCACCTTTTCCGGCGGCACTTTATAGAGCTGGCCGACGAAGCGCAGATACTCCTGCGCCTTCAGCTTGCCGTAGAGGTTGGGCGTGTCGGGCGCATAGCCGATGCGCGTCTTGGCTTCCATGGGCGAGGTGGCCATATCAAAGCCCATGATGCGAGCCTTGCCCGACGTGGGGGCGAGCAGGCCGGTCAACAGCTTGATGGTGGTGGTCTTGCCGGCGCCGTTCGGCCCCAGAAAGCCGACGATTTCGCCCGGCGCCAGCGAGAAGCCGGCGTCATCCACGGCGACAAACTCGCCGAATAGCCTGGTCAGGTTTTCAGCCACAAGAACCGGTTCGGACATTGGATTAACTCCTTGCACAGTTGATCTGTTGTTGCCTATTTTATCTTTTTTACGGATTAACCGGAAATAAGTTTCGGCGAGCGCGGCAGATGCCGTGGGGCAAGCTGCCAACTTGCCTCTTCGCCCCGC
>DAOMSB010000186.1:1531-3741 GCA_035446145.1 Promineifilum sp. (SeqCode)
CTGCTACCCTGATAGCCATATAGCAACGGAACCTTCAATGCCCGAATCGCCCAACGGACCCGCCGTCAATCGCTCCCGCCTTCTGGAGCAAATCCGCGCCCTGTTTAGCGACGGCGAACTGCGCGACCTGTGCCTCGACCTGGGCGTGGATTACGAAAACCTGCCCGGCGAGGCCAAGGGAGACAAGGCCCGTGAGCTGATCCTGTTCATGGAGCGGCTCGGCCGTCTTGACGACCTCGTGGATCGCGCCACCGAACTGCGCCCCCACATCGGCCTCAACATCAAGACCCTGGCCGAGGAGATCGGCCACACCGACCCGGCCCGCGGCGCGGAGCTGACCGGCCTCGTCGACCAGTTCCGCCGCTACAACGAGCGCATGGTCGAGTGGAAGGAACTCCACCGGCAAATCAACGTCCTGCTGACCGTGTTCGACCCCTTCCGCAAGCAGGTCGAGCGGTTCGACGCCCGACCCGACCGCTTCGACATCTACTCCCTCGACGCCAATTGGCAGACCGTGAATCTGTTCATCGGCCAGCTGCTGCGCTGGGCCACGACCATCGAACATATCGGCACCCCCTATCGCGACTCAGGCGGCGAACTGTCCGGCGTCGATTGGGCCGTGCGCCTGGGGACGATCAACGGCGCCATCCGCCGCCAACTGGCCGCCCGCCCGGCCCGGCCCAACGCCAACCCCGATGACGTTTGGTGGCAACGGCTACGCGAAGAAACCTCGAATCTGGAAGACGCCATCAAGCAGGTACTCATCCTGGCCGACGAAGAGCTGCGCCGGACGGCGGCCGACCTGTTCGACCTGTCGGCCGAAACCTTGTGGAGAAGCGCATGACCGACTTCAAGACCCTGCAAGACGCCCATCTGCGGCTGCTGACCCGGCAGGACGCCGAGCCGAACAGCGCCGCCATCGTGCCCGACGCCCAGGCCTACATCGCCGAGGTCGTCGCCGGCAGCACGTGGATCGCCGACCCCGGCGAGCGCGACCTGCTGCGCACCTATTTGCGCTATTGGGCCGGGGTCATCTATGAGCGCACGGGGGCCTATCCCAAGACGGAGTTGCGCCCGGCCGAAAGCGCGGCCATCACCCCGCCAACGATTTCCCCTGACCCGCACGTCCAGCCGTCGCCCCGGCCCGAACCGCCCCGACGCGCTCCGGCGAGCGGGCTGTGGTGGCTCATGCCGTTGCTGGGGCTGCTGGTGCTGTTGGCCCTGGCATTCGCCTTCGTCCGCTTCGGCCGCGACATCACCGGCGAGGCCATCAATCCGTCCATCCCCAACCCGGCCACCGCCCTGCCGCAGATCACCCGCACATCACTTCCTCCGGAAGTATCCCTGCCGGCCACGGCGATCGACGGGAATAACGCCACCACCATCCAGCCGCTGGCGCAGGCCGACGCCCACACCGGTGGCGCGCTGGCCGTCACGTTTGATCCGGCACGGCCGGAGATCGCCACCGCCGGGGCCGACGGCAGCGTACGCTTCTGGGCCTGGTCGGCGTGGAAACTGACGCTCAGCCGCCAACTGGATGTGGGCGGCGGGGCGCTCAACACGGTCGATTACTCCCCCGCTCCGGAGCGCGCGCTCGCCTCCACGCTCTTCCTCACCGGCGGCAACAACCGCATCCTCAGCGTGTTCAACGCCGAATCGCTGCAACTGTTCGCCGATTTCGTGCCCTCCAGCCCGGAGAGCGGCTTCGTCTTCGCCGGCCGCTTCAGCCCCGACAGCGCACTCATCGCCAGCGGCCACGCCGACGGCGTGACGCGCATCTGGAACGTCAGCACCGGCACAGAGAGCGCCAATATCGCCACCGGCACGGCCGCGAGGAGCAGGCTGGCGCAGATTCCATCCGGTGGACCGGTGCGCGATGTGGCCTTCAGCCCCGACGGCCGCTATCTGGCCGAAGCGTCGGAGGCCCCGGAGATCGGCTATCAGGTCATCGACCGTTCGTGGAGCAATATCGTCTGCGAAGGACGCTCCGGCCCGGCGCCGGCGGTGGCCTATTCGCCGCGCGGCGACCTGCTGGCCGTCGGCACGGTGGACGGCCGCCTGCTGTTCGTCGCCCAGACGAGCAACGGCTGCCAATTGATTGAAGAACAGCGTGCCCACGAAGGGAGCGTGACTACCGTCGCCTTCAGCCCAACCGGCGCGTGGCTGGTGACGGGCGGCCGCGACGGCATGATGCGGATTTGGTTGCCCGA
>DAOMSB010000187.1:0-3710 GCA_035446145.1 Promineifilum sp. (SeqCode)
TATGCACGAAACCGCCCAAAAACAAGTTCAGGCTTTCGCCGGCAAGGGGCAAATGGCTGCTTTTGCCGGTCGTTTGCTGGAGTGGCTCAACCGCGATCTCAACCCGAACGGTGAGTCATTGACGGAATCGCGGGCGCGCGCCATCTTGCTGGCGGCCAACGTGCTCGACGAACCCACTCGCCATAGCTTCGCCCAGGCAGTGGAATCCGAACAAGGCATGCGCCTGGCGCTCTATGGCCTGTTGCGCGACAGCGGGCTGGCGGATAAAGAGGACGTTGCCGTCCTGGCGGCCACCTCGGCGGGGGTTATGCCCCAGTCGGAGCAGAGCGCGCCGTCGTGGCTGGCGCTGGCCGTGGCCGCCTTCGCCTGGCGAGCCGACTTTCTGCTCGACCGGCTGGACCCGGCCGCGCCGCCCGATCCCTTCAGCCCGGCCGGGCAGGTTCTGAAGCGAGCCGCTTATTTCATCCGGCAGGAAGTGCAGCGCAGCGCCACCGAGCGCGACAAACTGGGCCGCAAGCTGGCCCACGCCGAGGGCGGCGCACCGTCGCTCAACGCCCTGCGGCCCGACGGAACCATCGCGCCGCTGCCGCCCTATTACCGGATGCCGATTCCCGAACGCTATCCGGAATATAACCCGGAAATCGGGGTCTCACCGGATGAGATAGAGCATCCGGCCGCGCCGGCACCCGGCGCGCCGCTCAGCATCACCAACGCCGATCTGTCATCTGGCCCAAGTGCCCCCACGACCCAGCCGCCCCTGCGGATTGACATCTCGGCCGATGAGCCGCCCCTTCAACCAACGACGCAGCGCCCCGCGACACATCCGCCGGCGGCTCCCCGGCCGGCCCATGTCGTCATGCCCAAGGCAACGACCACCGCCAATACCGCCGGAGCATCCGCAGCCATCCGCGGCGGCCGTGGCCGCAATGCCATGAAGGCGACGAAACTCCAGGTTGTCGTGCAAGAGCGACCCAACGGCCCCGGCCTCTATGGGCTTCAGGTGCGGATCAGTTCGCGCGGTATTCGTCGCTATGTGGCCGGCACGACCAACAAGGACGGCGAGTTCATCTGCGAGTTGCCGGTACAGCTCGACGCCGGGCTGACCTACGATGTCGATGTAACCTGGCCCCGCGACTTTGGGGGTGAGGTCGAGCGCAAATCGATCACCCTGAACGCTGACCGGACTCATTTCACCCTGCCGTTTTACCGGAAGCTAAAGGACTGATCGTAACTGCTGATGAGCGACGTCGACCCGCTGCGGATCACCGCAGAAGATATCGAAGCCCAACGCGGCCTGGTCATGGCCCCGCCGGTGCTGACGATCAGCCTTGAGGAGCTGCCCGATATTGCGACACTCCCGGCCGCGCCGCGCAGCCATACCCTGCACGTGACGGCCGAGGATATCGCCGCCTTTGAACCGGCGAGCGAAGAAGTCGTCGGCGCTCTGGAACAATTGTCGTTCCGGCTGGTCAACCAGGCACGGGAAGAGCATCTGCCCAGCTGGCTGGGGCGTGGGCCGCTGCAATGGCACCCGCAACTGGCCCTCGTGGCCCGGCAGCACGCCAACGACATGCTCGACCGGCGCTACGTCGCCCATACGACACCGGAGGGCGTAGCCGTCGCCAATCGTCTCGACCGCCGCGCCATCAGTTACATCGCCTGCGGCGAGAACATCGGCGTCGTCTATGGGCCGGCGAGCCACGGCGAGCGCGGAGTTCAGGAAGTCCATTTCGCCTTCATGAACCAGCCGCGCCGCCTGACGAACCACCGGGCCAATATCCTGAACCCGGTCTGGACTCACGTGGGCATCGGCGTCGCCTACGCGCCTGAGGGCCAACTCATCGTGACACAAAACTTCCTCGCCACGCTGACCAAACCGGTCCAGACCTGAGCGATATGAGGAGATAATGACGGAACCGGAAACCATAGTCATCACTGACCCGGATAGCGACCGCTATCACACCTTCGGCTACATCAGCTGGTGGCAGCAGGAAGTCGTGCGCAACGCGACCGTGCTGGTCATCGGCGCGGGGGCCTTGGGCAACGAGGTCATCAAAAACCTGGCTCTGATGGGCATCGGGAACATCCTGATCGCCGACTTCGACACGATCGAGGACAGCAATCTCAGCCGATCGGTGCTCTTTCGCACCACAGATCGCGGCCGCCGCAAGGTGGACGCCGCCGCCGAGGCGGTCAAGGCGCTGAACCCCGACGTGAAGGTGAAGGCCTGGCACGGCAACATCAACTTCGAGATGGGTCTGGGCGTTTTTCGCCATGTCGACGTCATCGTCGGCTGCCTCGACAATCGCGAGGCGCGCCTCTCGATCAACCGCTTCAGTTGGGCCATCAATCGGCCGTGGGTCGACGGCGCCATCCAGGAGTTGATGGGCATCGTCCGCGTGTTTCGCCCCGGCGAGGGCGCTTGCTACGAATGCACCCTCACCGACATGGATTACCAGATCATCAATCTGCGCTACTCCTGCCCGCTTCTGGCGCGCCAGGACATCCTGATGGGCAAGGTGCCCACCACACCGACCAGCGCCTCAATCGTGGCCGCCTTCGAGACGCAGGAAGCGCTCAAGCTGATCCACAACATGGAAGTGCAGCCCGGCAAGGCGCTCATGATCAACGGCCTGACCAACGACATCTACATGACGGAATATCCGGTCAAGGAGTTCTGCATGAGCCACTCCCGGCTGGAGCCGATTGTGGAGCTGCCGGAAGCCACGGCCGCCGGGACGACATTGGCCGAGATGCTGGCCAACGCCCGCGAACGACTGGGCGATGGGGCCGTGCTGGAGTTCGACAGTGAACTGGTCGTATCGATGACCTGCGGCTCTTGCGGCAATGTCGAGCCGATCTTCAAGCGCATGGCCCGGCTCTACGAGGACGAAGCGATCTGCCCCAACTGCGGGGCCAAGCGCGAGATGAACATGACCCATCGCATCACCGGCGACGAGGACTTTCTCGAACGCACCTTCGCCGAGATGGACGTGCCCCCGCTGGGCATTATTCGCGCCCGCAACGGCGGCGAGCGGGTCTATTTTGAGTTGACAGGGGACAAGGAAACTTTTCTACAGTTTGCCTGAGTTCTGATCAAGCGGCGGCCCGCCCCGCAAACAACGGGAACGCGTTGCAACCGCAATACTGATTTTGCGTAATGTGTTACGAATCTAATGATGGAGGCTTTTGATAAAATGGCGAGCACTAAGGTAATCATTTACGATCCCACCGGGTCCAAGAAGACCCCGGTCGAGTTGCCGGATGACGTTCCAATGCGTCGGTTGATCCCCGCTCTGGTGAGCAAGATGGGTCTGCCGACGACGCAGGGCGCGAATCCGATCACCTACCGGCTGGATCACCGTTCTTCCGGCAAGCGGCTCGGCGACGAGGAATCGTTGCGGGATGCCGGCGTGAAAGAGGACGACATCCTCAGCCTGTTCCCCGAAGTTACGGCCGGCTAATCGGTACGCCGTTCGGAGCCGGGCCACCCCGGTCATAGCGCCACAAGCGCCTTCATCCGAACCAACCGACGCGAACGCGCGTTGATTTCGTAGATGATCGTGCCCTTCCCGTGGTTCGCCGGTTGCCGGTAAGCGCCGACCCGGCCGGACACCGCGAAGGGCACTTGATTATCAGTAAAAACAGGAGCAACCATGCCTTTTGACATTCGTGAAACCCGGTTGCGCAACGACTACCAGCGCGTGCGC
>DAOMSB010000188.1:0-3695 GCA_035446145.1 Promineifilum sp. (SeqCode)
GTCCGACGACTCCTGTCGTCCGACGACTCCTGTCGTCCGACGACTCCTGTCGTCCATAACGAGCACGACCTATCCCCCCAGATTGCCGATCTCGCGCGCCCAGAGGCGGGCCGTCATCTCCTCGATGCCCGCGCGCAGATGGCGTCGATAGGTGCTGAAAGGCAGGTCGAGCAGTTCGGCCGCTTGCTCCTGCGTCACCGCCGGTTGAAAATAGGTGTGGTAGAGGGCGCGATAGAGCTTGGCCAGGCGGAGTGATTCCTGCAGCGATTCGGCCGTCTCGCGCAGAATTTTGCGCAGCTCCGCGACGGGTGGCGCAGCCGGATCGGCGGTCGCCGCGCCCGGAGGGGCCGAAACCCCAACCAGACGCGAGCGATTGAGGGGGTTATGGGCCAGCCGGGCGGTGTCGGTGTAGTCGCGCAGCGCATCGCGGACGGCAACGGCGAAGTCGGCCTCGCTCAGGACAATCAGCTGCTCGGCCGCCGAGCGGGGGCGCGGGCGCGGCGGCGACAGGTTCATCTCCCGCTCGGCCATCAGGTCGAGCCAGGCCGGTGGGGGCGTCTCGCGCCAATCGTGGCCATAAACGCCGTAGCGGCGGCTGCCCACGGTGAAATCGGCCTCCGGGAAGCGCTCCAGGTCGGCGTACTGGAACATCGCCGACCAGAAATTGGCGTCGGCACAGGGCAAAAAGGTGAAGGCCAGCCCCGGCGTCATCAGGTAATCCTGCACGATGACCAGAAAGAGGCGGCTTTGTTCGGACGAGACCGACTGGTACGACTCCTTGCCCATCCAGAAGCGAAAATAGAGCGCCATCTCGCCGGCCCGCAGCGGCTTGCGATGGATCACCTCCCAGGCGGCGGCGATGGCCGGGTCGAGTTGGCGATCGGCGGCCGTGGTCGCCTCCAGGTTGACGCGGCTGACAAAAGCCACCGGCGCGCCGGCCGCCTCGCGCAGCACGCTCACGTTGCGGGGTTGTCGGGCGAGCCAATGGGCGGCCAGAGCGGCCGATTCGCGCCCTTCGTGGGCGGCCACCATCGCCATCAGAGGCTCGATGTCGTCGGGGCGCATGGCGTCGGTGAACACCGTGCCCGATTCCTGCCACAGGAAATACGGCCGGATGGAAGGGTTATCGCGGTGGAGATAGAGGAATTCCGCCAGTAAAAAGCGCTGATCTTGCCCCGTCTCGCTCCCCAGGCGCTTCATATAGTAGTTTCGCGCGCGTTGGTGCAATTCGGCAAAGCGATCGGGGTTACGCCAGCGCAAATCGGCTGCCAGCGCCTCGCGCGCCAGGTCGTGGGGGTAGATGCCTCGTCGGTCGACATCCATGAACGACAAACCGCGCAGCCAATCGAACAGTTCGTGCGCGTCATTTTGGGCCAGCAGAGTCGCCAGCAGCGATTCGGTGGTCAGATGGACCAGCGCCGCGGCCTCCAGCGCGGCGCGGTGATGCGCGCCGGGCACATGGCGGATCAGCTCGTCGAGCAGCGTGCGTATCACGTCCGGCGCGGTCTCAGGTCTGAACCCGGCGTTGGGGTCATGGTCATAGACATCCGCTACCAGCGACAGGGCCAGCGCGTGGCCGTGGGTGAAGTCGAGGGCGGCGTCGAACTGATCGGCCGGGACGCCGCGCAGCTCCAGATAGGCGCGGCTCTCCTCCGGCCCCAGATTGCGCAGCGGCAGGATACGCATGAGCGATTGCCAGCCGGGATCGATGCGCCAGGCGGTGGCCGGCGGATTTCGCCCGGCCAGCACGACGAAGATATCGTCGCGCAGGCTCGGCAGAAATTGCTGTCTCATCCAGCCGTCGAGCGGGAACAGTAGCTCATAGGTATCGACGAGGATCATCATCCGGCCGGGGTTGGCCGCCAGATGCTCGACCGGATCGGTGCCCGGCGGCAGGTTGAGCGCGACGCACAGGGCGCGCAGGAAGGTGTCGGGCGAGGGGTCGATCTGGCGGCCGTCGAGAGTGGCGACAAACAGCCCCGCTTCGCGGCCGATGTGGGCGAATTCGTGCAGCAGGCTGGTCTTGCCGATGCCGCCCGGGCCGAAGACATGGAGCACAAAAAAGGGCAATTCCGCGGCCGACAGGGTGACGCGAAGCAACTCGCGCTCGGATTCACGACCGACGAATCGACGGCGGCGAGCCTGTTCCAGACGATGGTGCAACGATAGGCTCTCACTCATCTGCCCATAATTTTGGGGCCAGATTGCACGGTTGTCAATCCCTTCGCGGGTGAATTTTCGTCCGGCCGATCGCGGCTTTTTTGACCAAAAAATGAGTAATAATTGGACTGTTACTCACGTTAGTGGCGCGCTACGATGCTGATTGTAATTCCCTCAGGGACAAGAAACCCGGTTTCCGAACCCTACGGGGGAACGACGAGCGTGATCGATGATCACGACACATCCTTGCAGACAATGGAGATAAGCTGATGATTTACGTTATGTATCAACATGAAGTGGCTGATTACGCCAAGTGGCGCGCGGTGTACGATTCGAAGGTAGATTTGCGCCGTTCGGCCGGCCAGCGGAACGAACGCGTCTTTCATGGCGTGGACAACCCCAATCTCGTGACGATCCTGGTCGGCTGGGACAGCGTCGAGGGCGCGAATTCCTGGGGGAATGACCCGCGGCTCCAGACGGCCATGAAGGATGCCGGCGTGCTGAGCCGGCCGACTGTTACGTTCCTCAACGAAGACTGAGCGCACCCAGGATGACGCCGGTTTCACCAACTCACTCGCCGGTCGGTCAACCAACCCGCCGCGTTTGCCGCGGCGACATCATGCTGTCTGCCCCAAGCGTCGGGATGGGTTTTCCGCCGACGAGCGAGCTTCCTGAACCTATTCGACCGGCTCCGGCGGCCGTCCGTCACTGGATTCAGGCTGTATAGTCTGTTCCGGCGCCGGTTGGCATCGCCGAAGCCGGTTTTTTGTTGCCGGCCACGCCAGGCTCCCTTCAGCACATGAACGACCAGATCATTCGACCCGAACCCGGCGCCCGATATGCGTTCGACGTCTCATTGGAAGCGGCCGAGACCTACATTCGCGCCGCCCGGCACCAGATGAAGCACGACCGCGCCGCGGGGATGGCCTCGTTCGACGACATATTCCGTTCCTGCGAGCCGCCGCGGGCAATGAACGGCCGCTTCGGGGGCGAGCTTCTGGCGGTCGATTTCGTGCCGGGCCTCAATCAATATGCGGCCTGGGTTCAGCGCCGGTTTCGCCCCTGGCTGGGCAAGGTGCTGGATTCGGAGACGGCCACCGGCGACAACATCTTCGATCGGGCGGCCGATCCGTGGCTGCGGCTCATGATGCCGCTCTATCGCCGGCGACTTCCCGACACCCCCGCCACCTTCCGCGCCGTCAAATTTCGCACCATGACGGCTCCATCGCTGGGCGACCCCGACATGGTGGTGCTCAGACTCGATTACGACCTGCCGCCCAACCCGGCCCACACCGTCCGCCGGATCGTGGATGAGGTGGTGGAATTGGCCGACGGCTACTATTTCGGCCGCGCGTTCGTTCATCTGTGGTGGGGGTCGTGGGTTCGGGTGGCCTATTTCAGCCTGAGAGCGACCTGACACCGGGGAAGCTGCGGTCATCACTCGTCGTTCGTCCCTCATAACTCCTGATTCCCCCTCCTGTTGCCCCAAACGCGATCCTGAATTACTATTTGGTGAAATCCATCACAATAACCAT
>DAOMSB010000189.1:0-1988 GCA_035446145.1 Promineifilum sp. (SeqCode)
CGGCGAGCGCCCGGAGCGAGATGTCCCAATGTTCGCGAACGGGCGTTTGTCCGACACCCAGAATAGCTACTTCACGCATGGATCGTACTCCATCAAGAAAATCCGCGGATTGTCGAGAATCCACAGATTTCACAGATTTGAAGAGTTGCCAACCCTTGTGATTGGCTCCACCGTGAAGTGTAGCGAATTAATCTGCCAGAAACTATCAGGTTCAGTAGCAGGGTTTTTCAGTTGTCCGAAAAAGCGGCCAGACCTGACAGGTGGGCGCCCAACGTACCTGCTAAAGAAAGAGCCTCGTCGCGCCCACCTGTCAGGTCTTTTTGGTCACTACTTCCCATTCGCCGGAATCGTATACACCCACCCAAACGGGTCTTCGGCGCGGCCGTACTGGATATCGACCAGCTGCCTGAACAGCCGATGACTGACGGGCCCGGCGAGGCCGTCGTTGATGACGATCTCCTCGTCGCGGAAGCCAAACTTGCCGACGGGGGCGATGACCGCCGCCGTGCCGCAGCCGAACACCTCGGTGATGCGGCCGCTGCGAATGTCGGCCAGCATCTCGTGGACATCGATCATCCCTTCTTCGACCTCATAGCCCAGATGGCGGCCGAGTTCGATGACCGACTTGCGGGTGACGCCGGGCAGGATGCTGCCGGTCAGCTTCGGGGTCACGATGCGCTTGCCGTCATAGACGAAGCAGATGTTCATCGCCCCCACTTCTTCCACATAGCGCCGCTCAATGGCGTCGAGCCACAGCACCTGCGAATAGCCGCGTTGGCGCGCATCCTCGCCCGCGAGAAGGCTGGCGGCGTAGTTGCCGCCCGTCTTGGCCTCGCCCACGCCGCCGCGCACGGCCCGCACGTATTGGTCGGTGATGTAAACCGACACGGGGTTGAACCCCTCGGCGAAATAGGCCCCCACCGGGCTGATGATGACGAAATGGAGATAGCTGGCGCTGGCCTTCACGCCCAGGGTGTGGTCGGCGGCAATCATCGCCGGCCGAATGTAGAGCGAGGCGTCGGACTGCTGCGGCACCCAGCCGGCCTCGATGTCGATCAGCTTCACGATGGCCGCCAGATGCTCCTCTTCGTCAACCGGGGCCATGGCCATGCGCCGGGCGGAGTTGTTGAAGCGGCGCATGTTTTCCCACGGCCGGAACAGGTTGATGCGGCCGTCGGCCCGTCGATAGGCCTTCAGGCCTTCGAAGATCATCTGGGCGTAATGGAGTGACGTGGTGGCCGGGTCCAGCTGGAATGGCGCGTACAGCTCGACCTTCGCGTCGTGCCAGCCCTTGTTGGGCGAATAGCGCTGGGTGAACATGCGATTGGCAAACACCTGGCAAAAGCCGTAGTCGCTCGTCGGCGGCGTGCGCAGGCGGTCGGATTCAATGGGAACAATTTGAATATCCATACGGGGTCTCCTTCAAAGTGGTCAGGCCGGCTCACTCTTTGATCTCGAGCCGGGTCCGGTAATCGACATAGGATGTCAGCAGCCGCTCATAGGGGCCGGTCATCAGCGGGGACGAGACGACGAAATCGGCCGTCGCCCGGTTGGTGGCCACGGGGATGTTCCACACGGCGGCGATGCGCAGCAGGGCGCGGATATCAGGATCGTGGGGTTGGGCTTCCAGCGGGTCGAAAAAGAAGATCAGCACGTCGATCGCGCCACGGACGATCTCCGCCCCTAACTCCATGTCGCCGCCCAGCGGGCCGCTCTCCATGCGGGCGACGGGCAAGCCCAGCCGCTCGCTCAGGATGCGGCCGGTGGTGCCGGTGGCGAAGAGAGTCGCCTCGCGCAGGATGCTGAGGTTGTGGGCCGCCCATTCGAGCAGGTCGTCTTTCTTGTTGTCGTGGGCCACCAGGGCGATGCGCTTTCGTTCGCCCATGACGATGCGTGGCCTGTCGGTGGTCGTGGTCATCCGAAACTCCGGGATCATTCGAGAATAGAGCGCCCGCCTGCCCCATGGCTATTGTACGTCGTTCCGCCGC
>DAOMSB010000189.1:2088-3648 GCA_035446145.1 Promineifilum sp. (SeqCode)
CATTCGAGAATAGAGCGCCCGCCTGCCCCATGGCTATTGTACGTCGTTCCGCCGCAGTCGCAACCGAAGCTGGATGCCCCACGGGGTTTTTCAGTGGTCCGTCCCAATTATGTAAAGCAGCCTTGTGGGCATGGCACATGCATGCAACATTGCATGTAACCCCCGGTTTGTTAACCGGGTGATTGCCCCTGCCGCGGCGCCGGATAAGAATCCGGCGTTACGTCGCGGCCGGCTACTGAAAAATCCTGAGATGACCCGGCTTGACGAAAGGAGTATGATAATAGTGAATCACGCGTGTCTACCACCCGCGCGAAAGGAGTATCAACCATGACAGAGAACAACGGCTACCAATTGATCATCGCTACCTTCGAGGGAGAATCGGCCGGGGTTGCCGCCGTCGGCAGCCTGGTCGATGCCAACCGGCAGGATCGCGCCGCGCTGCCGGCGGCGGCGTCGATCATGAAAGACGCCACCGGCAAGCTGACCATCCGGGAGACGACCGACATCGGCGCGAAACAGGGCGCGGCGGCCGGGGCGCTGGCGGGCGGGCTGATCGGCCTGCTGAGCCGCAAGCGCGGCACGGTGAGTTCGGCCGCGTTGGGGGCGCTGCTCGGCGGTGTGGCCGCCCACAAGATCGACACGGGCATCCCCGACCCGCGGCTGGAAGCGATCGGCCAGTCGCTCGAGAATGCCTCGTCGGCGGCCGTGGCTATCGTCAGCGACGCAGCTTTCGGCGACGCCAAGGCGCTGCTGTCCGGGCTGGGAGCGGCCATCACGGCCGAGCCGTTCGACTACGACACCGACTTCGTGCGGCAGATGCAAGAGGGGAACTATCGCGGGGCGATGGCGGCGCTGGCCAACCGCACCGAGAGTATGGTCGCCAACGCCGGCGGCACGGCTTCCGGCCTGGCGCGGCAAGCGAGCGAGGCGGGGCGTGATCTTGTCGGTGGGGAGAAGGAGCCGGACGACGGCCCGGCCGTCAGCTGAGTTGTTCGCCGCTGTCGAGTATCTGCTGCAGGGCGGCTTCGACCTTGGGCAGCGGCTCCTGCCACAACCAATCGACGTGGAGCCAGAAGGGCGCGCCGGCGTGAATCAGGACGGCCGAGCAGAGGCGGCCGTCCTCGGTCACATCCACCGGCGCGAACACGCCGGCGGCGTCGCGCCGGTAGCATTCCACCGTGCGCTGGTGCGGCCGCGGGTCGACCAGCCAGTACTCCCGCACTCCGGCCAGCTCGTACTCGGTGAACTTGCGCACGCGGTCCTCGCGCACGCTGCCGGGCGAGACGACCTCGACCACCAGGTCCGGCGCGCCGGTGAAACGCTGCTCATCCAGAGAGGCGAGTCGCGACTCGGTCAAAAAGAAGACATCCGGTTCTCGCGCCGGGCCATCGACCCATAGCTTGACTTCCGTCGGGGCCGCGCCCACCAGACCTAAATCGAAGCGCTCAGCAAAGGCACTGAACAGTCTGAATAGAAACCAGGTGATCTTCTGATGAACAGTATTGGGCGGCATATATTCAATAATCTCCCCATCTGCCCACTCGACAATGCGCGTGTCAT
>DAOMSB010000190.1:0-3647 GCA_035446145.1 Promineifilum sp. (SeqCode)
TTGCGCTATAATCCCCCATCCAACGACCGCATCGACAACTGAAACCGTAATCGACGGTGTCGAGCTTCTTCCATCTGCGTAATCTGTGAAATCTGTGGATTTTCTTCCGCGGCAAGGCTTTCATGACCGACACACAGGAGATCAAAAACCGGCTCGACCTCGTCGACGTAGTGCAGGACTACGGCGTGCAGCTGCGCAAATCGGGGCGCAACTACGCCGGTTTCTGCCCGTTCCACCCCAACACCAGGACCCCCGCCTTCTATGTCTTCCCGGAGAGCCAGACGTGGCGCTGTTTCGGGGCCTGCGCCGAGGGGGGCGACGTCTTCTCCTTCGTCATGAAGAAGAACGGCTGGGATTTCAAGGAGACGCTGGTCGATCTGGCCCGGCGGGCGGGGGTGACGCTGGAGGAGGCGCGGCCGAAAGACGCCGCTCGCGAGGCCACCGAGGAGCGCCAGGTCGCCCTGCTCGACGCCGCTTCCAATTATTATCACCAACTGCTGCTCCACGCGCCGCAAGCGGAAGTTGCCCGCCGCTACGTGGCCGGCCGCGCCCTGAACGACGACACCGTGGCCGCCTATCGGCTGGGCTTTGCGCTCGACTCGTGGGACGCGGCCAAAACCCATTTCACCGGCCAGGGCTATAGCGAGGACGAGTTGATGGGCGTGGGGCTGCTGACCGAGCACGAGGAGCGCCACACCCGCTACGACCGCTTCCGCGGCCGCCTCATGATCCCCATTCGCGACCTCGACGGCCGCGTGGTGGGCTTCGGCGCGCGCACGCTGGACCCCGACGGTGTGCCCAAATACCTCAACAGCCCGCAAACGGCGCTCTTCGACAAGGGCAACCTCATCTTCGGCCTCGACATGGCCCGCCGCCACATCCGCGAGGCGCGCGAGGTGGTGCTGGTCGAGGGCTATCTGGACGTGATGACCGCCTGGCAGCACGGCTTCCGCAATGTCGTGGCCCAGATGGGCACCAGCCTGACGGAGACGCAGTTGCGGCTGCTGCAGAAGCAGAGCAAGCGCTTCGTCATGGCGCTCGACCCCGACGCGGCCGGGGCCAAGGCCACGCTGCGCAGCCTGCAACTGGCGCGCGAGACGCTGGATCGGGAGCTGGATGTGCGCTTTAACGCCCGCGGGCTGGTGCAGCTTGAGGGGCGGCTGAAGGCCGACATCCGCGTGGTTACGCTGCCGGAAGGGCAAGACCCCGACAAGCTCATCCGCACCGACCCGACGGCCTGGCCCAAGTTATTGGCCGAGGCGCGACCGGTGGTGGATTACGTCATCCAGGTGGTGGCCGTGGAGCTGGAGCCGGGTGACGCCAAGGGCAAGTCGGCCGCGGCGGCCCAGGTGCTGCCGCTCATCGGCGACATCGCCGACCCCATCGAGCGCGACCATTACCTGAAGAAGCTGGCCCGGACGCTGGGAATCGACGAAGGGGCGCTGCGGCAGGCGGCCGAACGGCAGAAGAAGGAGCAGCGGCCGCGCGGCACGGAACCCAAATCGCGCCCCACCAACGCCAAACCGCCGGCCGGGCGAGCGAGAACAGACCAAGGCTCCGGCAGTGGGCAGCACTATGTGCCGCCGGAGCCGGACGCGCCGCCCGACGATTTCGGCGTGCCGCCAGACAGCGTGCCGTCGGACGGGACACCGTCGGATGGGGCACCGTCATTCGGCGCGCCACCGCGGGCTACACTGAGCGGCGGCGGCAGCAAGATCGCCACGCGGCGCTTGCGCAACGCCAACCCATTGGAAGAGAATTTCCTGCGACAGTGCCTGGAGCATCCGGGGGCGCTGTCGACGGTCAACTATTTGCTGAGCCGCAACAAGCAGAGGGATGTATCGGCCGACGACTTCACCCGCATCGAGGACAAGGCGCTGCTGGCGATTGTGGCCCAACGCGCCACCGTGCCGACGGTTGCAACGATTGAGGAATTGTGCGATAGTCTGGATTCGGTGCTGGCGCAACGGGTGAAGACGCTTTTCGCGAAGCCGTCATCGCTGAAGATCAAGCTGGAGCGCTTGCCCGATACGCTGGCGTTGTCTGTGCTCGATTGGCGACTGGAAAAGATCAGAGAACACAACACCATTCTCAAGCAGCTTCTCCCGTCAGGCGGTCAAACGGAACCCGGCGACGAGCTGACCCGGTCCTATCTTGACCAGGTGCAGGAAATGGGGCGCATTAATCGCGCCCGTGACGCGATGTCGGCCACGAGCCGCCGGCGCGCCGAAGAGGGACATGGCGGCCGCCGGTCGCGCTGATGAGGGTGGGGTGCAAAATCAATCACGCCATCCCCTGCCTGACTTTGAAAATAGTGATTCCTTAAGTAACAATGTTCTCATGCTTTGAAGTGGTTACTGTATGGAGATGTATCCCGACCCGGACGCGACAGAGCAAGACGACGAAATCGACGACATCGACAATATGGACGACGCCGCGCCGGAAGAACGCGGCCCGGAGCCATTGGACGTTGATGCGTTGGTTCGCAAAGCCCGCCGCTCGCGACAAATCGCCGAGTCGGATGTGCAATCTATCCTGGCTTCGGTGAGCGAAGAGCAAGCCGAGCAACTCTACGAACGCCTGCAAAAGTTGAATATTCGCATCGTCTCGGCCGACGGCGAGTTGGTCGACGATCCCGGCGATATCGGGCTGCTCAACCGGCTCGACGATCTGGATGATGAGGACGAGGACTCGCTGCACCTGAGCGACGCCGAGGATGACCCCGTCCATACCTACCTCAAGGAGATTGGGCAGGTGCCGCTGTTGTCGGCCGAGCAGGAGATTTGGCTGGCCACGCAAATGCAGGCCCAGCGCGTGCTCGACCGACTGAATCAGGATGTCGGCCTGTCGCGCAGCGCCACCGGCAACGGCCGCCGCGGCCGCAAGGGCGCTCCTGCCGAGCAAACGCCGAGCCAGAGCGCCGATCGCAGCGCCAACCCCGACGCCCTGCGCGCCAAGGCGATGTTGCTCAACTACCACAACTTGCTGGAGTGCTGGCAATGCGTGCTGGACAGCAGCGCCCACATCAAGGTGGCCCCGCCGGAGCTGATACCCCTGTTCGACGAAGCGCGCAAGCTGCGCGTGGACTGGCAGCGCAACGAGCGCTCCTATGTCCATCGCTATCTCAATGACGGTACATGGGGGCAGGATGAGGCCTGGACCGACCTGGCCGAATGCCTGTTCTCCGTCTTCACCGCCTTCTACCTCTTGCCCGACGGGTTGGCCGACGAGGTAGCCGGCCATATCCGGCTCACCGGCGCGCTGCCGCCCGCGGCCGAGGTCGATGATTGGCTCTTCCCGCCCGATTCATCGCTGATGTATAACGAGTTCATGATCGTGCATCTGGCCGAGGAAGCCAAGGGCAATCTAACGCGGGCCAATCTGCGGCTGGTGGTCAGCGTCGCCAAGCGCTACATGGGCCGGGGTATCCAGTTGCTCGACCTGGTGCAGGAGGGCAACGTCGGCCTGCTGCGCGCGGTGGAGAAGTTCGACCACACCAAGGGCTTCAAGTTCAGCACCTATGCCACGTGGTGGATTCGCCAGGCGGTCAGCCGGGCCATCGCCGACCAGGCGCGCACCATCCGCATCCCCGTTCATATGTATGAGACGATCAACAAGATCGTCAAGACCCAGCGCGAACTGGTGCA
>DAOMSB010000191.1:0-3612 GCA_035446145.1 Promineifilum sp. (SeqCode)
CGGCCCACATGGAATATACCGAGCCGTCCATCGCGACGCAGATGAAGGCGTTCGACGAGGCAGGGTTCACCGACGTGATCATCGTGCCGATCCTGCTGACCGTCAGCTCCCATTCGGCCGACGACATCCCCACCATCCTGGGCCAAAAACATGACCCCGAGGTCGTGGCCGAGCTGACGAGCGAAAACATCGAAATCTATACCCCCGCGGCCACAATCCATTTTGCGCCTCTGCTCGACTTTTCTGAAGCGTTGCAGAAGAATGTGTTGATGCGCGTCCGGGAGCTGTCGAAGCAACCTGAAAACGAAGGGCTGGCGCTTATCGGTTACGGCGACGCGGCCTATGATAAGGAATGGAGCGAACTGTTCGAGAAGGTGGCCGGGCACGTGAAGCACCATACAGGCATCAGCTATCACAGCTACGGCTGGTGTGGCCACCTGGTGCATTACAACCCCGACAAGACGACGGACGCAGTCAACGCGGTGCTGGGAGAGAAGGACGCCGCCATCGTCATCCCCGTCCTCGTGGCTTATGACGATATGTTCCAGAAGAACATCATCGGCCGCGGCATCGAGAAGATCGAAGGGCATCAGGAGCGCGTCCTCTACGCCGCCGACGCCATCCTGCCCGACCCCGAGATCGACGAGTGGGTGATCCGCATCAGCGGCGAATTTGCGGGCATGATCGCGGACAGAATCGCGGCCTGATTCGTGCCTTTTGGGTTCCGGATTTGATGACGAGCAACGCCTGGCGTTGCTCGTTTTGTATTTGATGCCGGGCGGCAACGACCGATCCTCATCCCGTCAATCGCGCGGGTCGACAAACATGAGATCTTCCGGCCGGTCAGGACATGGTCGCCAATGTCGGCGGGCGATCTGGGGAATGCGAATGAACGCGAATGAAGAAGGAGAACAACCAGGATTTTCATCATATCCCCATTCGCGTCCATTCGCGTCCATTCGCGGTCTCCACAGCAGAAGGAGACCACTTGGCTAATTATTGCGGGTATGGCCGTAGGAGTAGGACAGGGCGGCCGAACGGCCTTATCTTTGCAAAACCCCGTCGTTGCCGGTTGTCCCGTCCCTACATCTATATCCGCAATAATTTGTTAATATCCAACAGCGTTGCAGGCTCCCCCGCTTTATATTTCATGGCAATCATAACATTCGTATAATAGATCCCCATGACAACTTCCTTCACCGAACGATTGATGCGGGTCGCCATGCCCGCTATCCGTCTCATGCAGGATCACATGCCCTTTTCGGCGGCAAACTGGTTCCTGCGGCAAAGCATGAAGCACTTGCGGCTGGGCGATGGCGTGACGCACGAGGCGGTATCGGCCGGCGGCGTGCCCTGCATCTGGCTTGTCCCGCAGGACGACCCGGCCGGCCGCGTATTGCTCTATCTCCACGGCGGCGGCTTCGTTTTCGGGCTGACGGCCCAACATATGGGGTTGGGGGCGTATCTGGCGCGGAAAATGGCGTCACGCGTCCTGATGGTCGACTATCGCCTCGCGCCACAGCACCCCTTCCCGGCGGCGCTCGACGACTGCGCGGCGGCTTATCGTTGGCTGCTGGAGCAGGGCGTTCCGGCGGGCAACATCACCGTGGCCGGCGATTCGGCCGGCGGCAATCTGACCCTCACCCTGCTGATGAAGCTGCGCGACGAGGGCGATCCGCTGCCCGCGGCCGCCGCCTGCCTCTCGCCGGTGGCCGATTTGTCACGGGTCAACGATCAACGAGCGTACCGGGACCCGCTGCTGTCGCCCAGGGCGATGGAACGCTACTCGACCGCCTATGCGGGCGACCATGACCCCCGCGACCCCCTGATTTCGCCCGCCTTCGGCCGATGGCACGACCTGCCGCCGCTGTTGATCCACGCCGGCGAGGACGAGATATTGCGCGAGGATGCGCTTCAGATCGAAGCATTGGCCCGCGCGGCCGGGGTCGATGCGCGGCTGGAAATCTACCCGCGTATGTGGCATGTCTGGCAGATCTACCTGGCCATGCCCGAGGCGACGCAGTCGCTGGACGACATCGCCCAATTCCTGCGATCCCATCAGCATTCGTCGCAAACAACCCCGGCCGCGACCCCCGCTTGACCCATGACCGAGCCGACAACCGCGGTTGACGCTCACCCCGATCGACGACGCGGCACACTGTCGGGCGCGGCTGCCGTCCTGATCTGGTCCACGCTGGCCGCCCTTACGACCCTCAGCGGCAGCATCCCCCCCTTCCAGTTGCTGGCGATGTCGTTCACCGTCGCCTTTCTGGTGGGGCTGGCCTTGTGGGTCTGGCAGGATCATCGCTCGCCGCCACCCGCCGGCGGGTCGATCTTTCGGCATTTCCAACTACCGGCGGCGGTGTGGGCGCTGGGCATCTATGGCTTGTTCGGCAATCATTTTGCCTACTTCACCGCCATGCGCCTGGCCCCGCCGGTGGAGGCCGGGCTGCTCAACTACCTGTGGCCGCTGCTCATCGTCGTCTTTGCCGGATTTTTGCCCGGCGAGCGGCTGCACGGCCGCCAGATTGCCGGGGCCTTGCTGGGCTTTGCCGGGGCGGTGCTCATCGTCACCCGCGGGCAGGGACTCTATATCGACCCCCGCTATGCCACCGGCTATCTGTTTGCCGTGGCCGCCGGGGTCATCTGGGCCAGCTACTCGGTGTTGTCGCGGCGGGCGCGCAACGTGCCCACCAGCGCCGTCGGCGCGTTCTGCGCGGCCACGGCCGTCCTGGCGCTGCTGTGTCACCTCGCGCTGGAAGAGACGGTGCGGCCGTCGGCCGTCGAGTGGCTGGCGGTGATGGGCCTGGGGCTGGGGCCGGTGGGCACGGCCTTCTACGTCTGGGACTACGGCGTCAAGCATGGCAACATCCAGACGCTGGGCGCGCTGTCCTACTCCATCCCGCTGATGTCCACGGCGCTGCTGATCGCGCTGGGATTGGCCGAGGCCACATGGGCGCTGGCCGCGGCGGCGGTGCTCATCACTGTTGGGGCAGCGCTGGCGTCGTGGCGCGGCGGCCGAGAGGCAGGGGGTACGCCCTAGAATTTTCTGCGCTCGCCAAAATCTTTGGTATCAATATCAAAAATCTTGTTGACAACAACAAAATAATGAGTTATCATGCCTAATAGACAGGAGAAATTGTCGTATGCGCAAAATTCTTGAGAAATGCCCTACCTGCGGCGGCGAATTCGCCGTCACCGAGCTGACCTGCACCACTTGCAGCACCGTGGTGCGCAGCGCCTACAGCCCGTGCCCTTTCTGTCGCCTGTCGCCCGAAGACCTGGAGTTCATGCTCCTCTTCGTCCGCAATCGCGGCAACGTGAAGGACATGGAGCGCGAGCTGGGCGTGTCGTACTGGACCATCCGCGGCCGTCTCAATGAGGTCATCACGGCAATGGGATTGGAGCCGGGCGGCGAGCTTGAGGGCGAGGCCCCATCACCAACACGCGCCGCCGCGGCCGACCCCGCAGCCGCCCGCCAGCAGGTTCTCGACCGCTTGCGCCGCGGCGAACTCTCGGCCGAGGAAGCGGCGGAACTGTTGAGAATTAGGAATTAGGAATTACGAATGGCTTTGTTGCATGAAAAAGCGCAAAGCCAAAATGATAGAAATG
>DAOMSB010000192.1:0-3608 GCA_035446145.1 Promineifilum sp. (SeqCode)
GGCAGTGCATGCGCGTACCTCAGCTACAGGAATGAGCTAATTGTACCGGTTTTGGGGAGCGTGCAAAGACCGCCGGGCGCCGCGCGACAGGAGTCGCGTCGTTGCGCGACAGGAGTCGCGCCGTCACTCTACCGACTCATGCCCGCCAACCCGAGGGAGACAGGAACCAACGAATGGAACGTATATTCCACCGGATCGATCACGGACAGCACCGCCGCCAAAGCGTCGATGCGCCCCCAGCCATAGACGTTGTTGGGCAAACTGGTGGGGGTGTCCCCGCCGCACCCTTGCGTGGTCAGTAGAGGTTGCGCCGATTGGGTGATGGCGTTCTCGATCGCATCCACCTGCCCGGCCAGCGCGGGCTTGGCCGAAATCAGCAAGGCCACCAGTCCGGCGACATGGGGCGCGGCCATGCTGGTGCCGCTGAGAAACGCATAGGTGTCATCGGGATAGCTGGACCGAACCCAGACGCCCGGAGCGACGATGTCGGGCTTCATGCGGCCGCTGCCGTCGGCCGTCACCGGGCCGCGACTGCTGAAAGAAGCGATATTGTCGCTGTTGTCGGTTGCGCCGACGGTGAACGAGGCGTCATAGATAGCAGATGGGGTAGTGACGCTTCCGCAATTCGGGCCGCTGTTCCCGGCCGAGTGAACCGTGACGATGCCCGCGGCCGTCACCGCTTCCACGATCTCCCGCAATATGTCGAGCGAGATGCAGCCTTCGCTCAACGGGCAGGACCACGAATTATTGATCACATCCGGCGCTCGCGACGGATCGCCGTCGGTGAAGGAGTCGCCACCATGGGGGTAGGGAGCGATGAACCATTCATAGCACTCGGCATAGGTGATGGGGCTGCCCCAACCTGACTCCATGTTGCGGCAACCGATCCACTTTGCACCGGGAGCCATGCCGATCCGGGAATCCGGCGTCTCGCCGACCATCGTGCCCATCGTATGTGTGCCGTGGCCCTGGTCGTCACAGGGCGCGGCCGTGCTGAAGCCGCAAGGATTGAGCGCTGGGTTGTTGGGGTCCTCGATATGGAAGGCGTCGTGCCGGTTGTAGTACTTCAGCGCCGTGGGGATGTAGGCCACGAACGGGCCGGGATCCTCGGCATGGATGGCATCGTGCCAGTTGTAGTCATGGTCGGCGCTTTGGCCGTCCCAGCCACGATATTGAGCCATGATAGCCGGATGTTGCCAGTCATAACCGGTGTCCTGGCCGCCGACTACCGCGCCCTGGCCATAGTAGCCTTTCGCCCAAACGTCAGGCGCGTTGGTCAGTGCAATGTTCCATTCGACAGCCGCCGGTTCGCGGGCGGCAACAGCCGCGGCGGCGGGTTGGGGTAGAGCCGTGCGTCGCCATTCGTTCGCATAGATGTGATCTACGTCAAGCCGTGATGCGATGAGTTGCACCAGTTCGTGATTCCCACGAGCCCAGATCATGTTGCGAACCCAGTATGGCCGGTAGGAAACGCCGCGCGCGTCGAGCAATGCCCGCACGGGCGCCTGGGTGCGGGCGGCCACGGCCGTCAACGTCTTGTAGACATATTCGCCACGCGCGGTCTTGTCGCGCAAAGCGTACGCGCCACTGAGGTCAGCCTGCTCGTTGAGGATGATCAGGAATTCAGCTTCGGCATCCCCGGCCGTAGCCCTCAGCAGGGCCTCGTCGACTTTGGCCGTCCACGCCGCCGAAGCGCGCGCCGGCGGCGAACCCTGCGCCACGAGGAGCAGGGCGGCCGACAGAGCCGAAAGAAGCAGAACAACGCGCGGCAATAGGTGTCTCATGGGCGACCTGTACTCCCGTGACGGCATCAGGACGGGTCTTGTTCAATCGTGAGCCGGTCAAACTGATCGGCCGTGGGTTCCGCTCAACAGAACCAGTCTTCGGTCAGGCGCGGCGGCGTCGGCCGAATCCGGCGTGGCCGGTTGAATTGCGGGGCAGGCACGGGGCGATTGGCCAGCCCATAGGCCAGCCGTTCGATGGCTGAGAAGGCGGCTCGCGGGTTGCTTGTCGCCGCGTTCTCGGCGACGACCGTCACGCGCGCCTGCAGTTCGTCCATGCGCGGGTCAGGATGACGCCAGGCATGGGAGAAGTTGGCCGCGTCAAGATGATCGAACAATCCGGCCGGGCTATCTTCCAGCAAGATGCTGTTGGGCGGCACCAGCAGGCGAATCGACAACTGCACCGCCGGCACGTGGCCGATGAGGTCTCGCTCGCGAATCCAGGCCAGCATGTCGATATAATCGTCGAGCGTCGTCCAGGGCGTGAACGGCAGCCACGTCGATTGCACGGGCAGCCGCGCCGCTTCCATGATGGCGAGCGCTTCGTCCATGTCGGCCCGCGTGTGGCCCTTGCGCAATCGCTTCAGGACGTTGTCGCTGGTGCTCTCGAAAGCGGAGATCACGAAGCTGGCCCCCAGCGCGCGAAATTCCGGCATCAAGGCTCGATGCTGCAGGATATGCTCGACTTTGGTCGTGAAGTCGAAGGTCAGGGCGGGGAATTCATCGTGGATGGCCCGCGCCAGCTTGAGCGCGTGGCCCGGCCCGTTGAGAAAATCAGGGTCGCCGAAGGTGATATGTTCTGCTCCCGCGGCCACCTGCGCCCGAATATCGGCCATGACCGTCTCGAACGGCACGATGAAGAATCGCCCCCCATAGACCGGCACGACCGGGCAATGGGCGCAGGTGTGGAGGCAGCCGCGGCCGGCCTCGACGTAGCCGGAGAGGCTGTAATGTTCGTTTTCCAGATAGCGGGCGTAGTTGGACAGGTCGGGCAGCCCGGCGCGATCCGGCTCAGGCAGATGGAGGCGAGCCAGATGGGGCGAAGCGCGATGTTCGCGGGTGGAAACGCCGGGGATAGTGTTAATAGAAACCGGGTTTTTTCCTGAAAACCTGGTTTCCAGCGCTTCAACCAGCGTGACAAGCGGCTCCTCATACTCCCCGGCGATGACGGAATCGGCCACCGTCGACAGCAGATAATCGGCGTTGAGCCAAGCGTAGAGGCCATAGAAGCAGACGTGGGCCGACGGGTTGAGCGCGCGCACATCCTTGGCGGCGCGAACGCCCAGCCGCAGGGCGGTATGCATCGGCGCGGCGATGCCCACGAACTGCGTCCGGGCGGCCGCATCGCGCGGCAGCGTCTCCACCGCCAAATCGACGGAACGCACGGCGTGGCCCGCTCGCCGCAAGACGGCCGCCGGCCAGGCCAAACTTAATGGCTGGTGGCCCAACTCATAGCACGCCAGCAACAATATTTCGGTTGAATGGCCCATACGGCTTACTTGCGGGCCGGGCCGCCCTTGCCGCCCGCTACGGGCGCATTGGTGACTCTGGCCCCCGGGCCGTCATCGAAGAGGAACGCTTCCATCTGCTCAAACAAAAATTCCTGCGCCCGGGGATCGGCCATATTCAGGCCGTAATGGTTGATGAGCAGCGTCGCCTGGGATTGCCATTGGCTATAGGCGAGCCTGGAGACATTCTCAAAGACGCGCTTCCCCAGCGGACCGGGGAAGGGCGGGCGGTCCAGCGCGGGCAACTCCGTGCCGAGCTTGACGCATTGCACAACAGTGATCGTTTTCGTTTCTCTGGTCATATCATTCTCTCTCGTGA
>DAOMSB010000193.1:0-3587 GCA_035446145.1 Promineifilum sp. (SeqCode)
ATAGCGCTTCACCGGCGTGTCGATGAACTTCTCCACCTCGGCGAAGGCGACGATCTCGTCAAAGGCTCGATCGACCTCGGTCTTGCGCATGCCCAGGATCGTGCCGTTCAGATAGACGTTTTCGCGACCAGTCAATTCGGGGTGGAAGCCGGTGCCGACTTCGAGCAAGCTGGAGACGCGACCGTTGAGGATAACGCGACCTTCGGCGGGCGGCGTGATGCGCGACAGGATCTTGAGCAGCGTGCTCTTGCCCGCCCCGTTGCGACCGATGATGCCCACCACCTCGCCGCGATCGACGCTGAACGACACATCACGCAAGGCCCAGATGACATCTTCGGCTTCGTCGTCGTCACGGGCGCTGAGGCGGCGCAACTGCCGCAAGTTCCTGACCGGTGACGCCAACCATGCTCCAGCCGACTTCAGCAAGGTATCATGCCGGTCTTCCTTCAGGCCGATGTGGTATTGTTTGCCCACGCCTTCGACGATGATAGCCTTGCCGGCTGCCTGCCCGTTACTGCTCATGTTCATCAATATTATCTTCTGTTTAGGCTACGTCCGCGAAAGTGGCTTCCATCCGCTTAAAATAGAACAGCCCGGTGACGAAAATGACCAGCGCCGAGATCGTGCCCACGGCGATCATATCCCAGGGCATCGGGCCGGTGTCGAGCAGCGCCGAGCGAAAGCCCTCGATGACGCCCACCATCGGGTAGAGGCCGAAGAGGATTCGCCCCGTTTGGCCAAACCGTTCGGTGATGAGCGACCCCGCCCACACGACCGGCGCGGCATACATCAATATCTGGGTCAGGAACGGCATGGCGTGCTTCACATCGCGGTATTGCACCGACATCGCCGCGAACCACAGCCCCATCCCGGCGGCCGTCAACATCATCAGCAAAATGAGCAGCGGCAAATAGATCATTCGCGCGGTGGGCATGATGCGGAACCAGGCCATCAGCACAAACACGATAACGAAAGAGATGGCAAAATCAACCAGCTTGGAGAAAACCGGCGTCATCGGGAACGTCAGCCGCGGAAAATAGATCTTGGTCAGCATCTCGGTATTGTTGACCAGACTCAGCGCCGAGGCCGACAGCGCCGTGGAGAAGTAGAGCCACGGCACAAGGGCCACATAGCTGAAGATGGCATAGGGCACGCCGTCGCTGTCCACCTGCGCCAGATTGCCGAAGATGATCGTGAAGATGACCATGCTCAGCACTGGTCGCAGGATGGCCCAGCCGAACCCCAACACTGTCTGCTTGTAGAGCACTTTGATGTCGCGGTCGACCAGGAAGCGAAAGAGGTCGCGGTAATCGCGCAGCTCGCGCCAGTTGATCACCTGCCAGCCACGCACCGGCTCAATCACGATTTGTTCGGACTTCATTTGCGTCATTTCCCGGACCAATCCCCTTGGCCGCTACCTGCGATGCGTGCGCATCATGTCAGACAGAACTATTATGCAACATCTGTTCCGCCCGACATACCCTGAATACCTTACCACATCCGGCCCGAATCCGGATAAATGGCTTGTGAAACCGTGGTGAACATCACGTAAAACCAATAACCGACGAAGACCGAAAATAAAAACACCCTCTCGCGGCGAGAGGGTGTTTGCTGTCAACATTTGAACACCTAGTTCAGGTATTGCCGCAAGTGGCCGGCGAAGTTGGGATGGCGCAGCTTGCGCAGCGCTTCCTTCTCCAGCTGGCGGATGCGCTCGCGTGAGAGGCCAAACATCTCGCCGACTTCCTTCAGTGTGCGCGATTCGCCATCCTGCAAGCCATAGCGCAGGCGCAGGATGCGCGCCTCGCGTGGCGTCAACTGGTCCAGGATGTCGCCGATCTCCTCGGTCAGCATCGTCTGGGCCACCGATTCGGCCGGGGCCGGGGCCTCGATGTCTTCGATGAAATCGCCCAGCTCGGCGTCGGACTCGTCACCCACCGGCCGCTCCAGATGGACCGGCTGACGGCTGGTGCGCAACATCCAGCGCACGCGATCGGCCGGCAGCTCCATGTTCTCGGCGATCTCCTCGGCCGTCGGCTGGCGGCCGTATTCCTGCTCCAGCTCCTGGGCCACCTGATAGAGCTTGCTGATTCGCCCACCCAGATGGGCCGGGATACGAATCGTGCGGCCGTGATTGGCCAGCGCACGGGTGACCGCCTGGCGAATCCACCACGTCGCATAGGTGCTGAAGCGGTTGCCGCGGCGATAATCGTACTTCTCGACCGCCTTCATGAGGCCGACATTGCCTTCCTGGATCAGATCGAGGAACTGCAAGCCACGGCCGCGATATTTCTTGGCGATGCTGACGACCAGACGGGTGTTGGCGCGAATCAAATGCGCACGAGCGGCGTCGCCAACCTCGCGCTGGCGCTCCAGCAGATCGCGCGCGTCAAGGTCAAGCTCCTCAACCGACTCCAGGCGCTCGACGGCCGCCCGGCCGGCTTCAATCTCCATGGCCAGATGGACTTCCTCATCGGCCGACAGCAACGACTGCTGGCCCATCTCACGGAAATAGAGACCCACGGAGTCATCGATCGGCACGTTGCTCAAATCGAACAATGGCGCGTCATGGGAACGCACCCGAGCCGGATTCACAACACGCGTTTCCCGCGGGGCAGGAGCCTCATCGTCCAGATCGGCTTCAAGATCCTCATCATCGCCATCGACGATCAAAGCCGCGGCGACAATATCTTCCTCGTTCTCGTAAATGACGAGGCCGAGAGTCTGGGCTTCTTCCAGCAATGTCTCCAGCAGCGTTATATTATTTTCGATCTCGGGCAACGCTTCCAGAATCTGATCATACGTCAGGTATCGCTGCTCGATCCCTTCATTCAAAAGCGCGTTGAGGATTTCCATTTCATCCGACAATGGATCGTTCAGGTCTGTCATATCAAAATAATTCCTTGCGGTCTCCCTCGGTCTTCAACAAGGCCCCGAAGCTTCGCGATATAATTTCGGGGACCCGAGATGCGTGCAATCCTGCTGAATGCCGTCAAACAGCGAGACGGGATAATGATAAAATAATGATGTCTCTGTGCTGTCGATGGGTCGGCTTTCGCCTAATGCATCTCTACCTCTTCCTTATAGATCAAAAGTGCAGTCTAGCATAAGCTGCAGACAAAAGTCAATAGGCCCGGCGGCTTGATCTCGCCTTTTTGACGCGCCGCGACATCGATTATTCATTCGTATCTCATAGACGAAAAATGACGCTAATTATTACCAAAATACATCGATTGCTTAACTTTTCCTAAGGTCAAGATCATGTATAATGTCATCCATAATGAGGGAGATGAGCCACTTCGCCTTCATTTATGAGTGCAGAATATCGTTAATATTTTATCTTCGGAGGTCGGGATGAAACCCAATCGAACCCTTATTCTCATGCTCATACTGATGCTCGCAACCGCGCTGACGGCATGTGGCGGCGGCGGTGACAAAGAGCCTGAAGCCACCATCGCACCAATCGCCACACAGGCCCAGGTCGCGCCTACCGAGGCTCCCCCGACCGAGGCGCCCGCGCCTACTGAAGAGCCGGCCCCATCCGGTCCGGCGGCCGAATCGAGCTTCCAGGACGCCATGAAAGCCAC
>DAOMSB010000194.1:0-3569 GCA_035446145.1 Promineifilum sp. (SeqCode)
CAGGAGAGGGAATCATAACCAATGCATCGTGAATATCACCGCTGGTACAGCCCGTCATTGGGGCGGGACATGGAGTTGCTCATAATCGGCCATGCCGGGGCACGGCTGCTGGCCTTCCCCACCTCGATGGGGCGCTACTTCGAATGGGAAGACCGGGGCATGTTCGACGTGCTGGGCGACATGATCGAGGCCGGCCAGCTCCAGGCCTATTGCGTTGACAGCGTCGACAAGGAGAGCTGGTATGCCCGGAAGAAGCATCCCGGCGCGCGCGCCTGGCGACAGATCCAGTACGATAACTATCTGACCAATGAAGTGCTGCCCCTCTCGCGCCAGAAGAACGGCAACATGTTCATGATCACCGCCGGGGCCAGCTTCGGCGCCTACCACGCCGTCACCTACGCTTTGCGCCACCCCGACCTCATCGGCCGCGCCATCGGCATGAGCGGCATCTACGACATCACCCGCTGGACCGACGGCTATTACGACGAGAACATCTACTTCAACAACCCCATCGACTTCATTTCCCAGGAAAACGATTGGGGGCGGCTGGAGGCGCTGCGGCGACAGGACGTCATCCTGGCCGTGGGCCGTGACGACGGACTGCGCGAGAGCAGCGAGCGCCTCTCCACCGCCCTGTGGGGCAAAGGCATCGGCAACGCTCTGCGCCTCTGGGACGGCTGGTCCCACGACTGGCCCTATTGGTACAACATGATCCGGCTGTATATCGGCGGGCACGACTAGAAATTACGAATTACGAATTGCGAATTGCGAATTGTTCGTTCAAGTGGCGTATTCATCACTCGTCACTCGTAACTCGTCACTAAAAGAGAGGGAATCATGACACTTAAAGTTGGATTAATGGTCGGTCGCGAGTGGTCCTTCCCCCCGGCGTTCATCGAAGAGGTGAACCGTCGCCGCGAGGGAGTCGTCGCTGAGTTCATCAAGCTCGGCGGCACGAAGATGAACGAGCCGAATGAGTACGCGGTCATCGTCGATCGTATCTCTCACGAAGTACCTTATTATCGCTCCTATCTCAAGAACGCCGTGCTGCAGGGCACGACCGTCATCAATAACCCGTTCATGTGGACGGCCGACGACAAGTTCTTCGAGTCATCCCTGGCGACCAAGCTGGGCGTGGCCCACCCCAAGACGATCGCCATGCCCAACAAGGACTATGTCCCCGGCATCGTCCACGACGAAAGCCTGCGCAACCTGAAATACCCGCTCGACTGGGACGAGCTGCTCGATTACGTCGGCCTGCCCTGCGTGCTGAAGGACGCCCACGGCGGCGGATGGAAGGGCGTCTTCATTTGCCACACCAAGGAAGACCTGTGGCACGCCTATAACCAGTCCGGCCTCTACACGATGGTGCTGCAAGAGTACATCCACTGGGAGCATTACGTCCGCTGTATGTGCCTGGGGCAGGAAAAAGTGCTGCCGATGAAATATGATCCCCACGCGCGGCGCTACATTGTCGACCACGCCCACCTCTCCCCCGAACTGGGTGATCGCATCGTCGGCGACGCGCTGAAACTGGTGCGCGCGCTGGGTTACGACATGAACACGGCCGAGTTCGCCATCCGCGACGGCGTCCCTTACGCCATCGACTTCATGAACCCGGCCCCCGACATGGACATCAATTCGCTCACCCCCGCCTACTTCGAATGGTGCGTGCGCAATATGGCCGACATGGTCATCGACCTGGCCAAGAACCCGCGGCCGCAACTGACTGAACTGAAGTGGAGCGCGTTGTTTAACAAGTAAGCAGTAGGTCAGTATTCGGTGGGTCAGTATTCAGTTAGAGAGGCTTCTGCCGGCCCACTGATCGCTGACCACTGACCACTGACCACTCAAGGTGTCGCCATGTCCCTGACCGAAGCAATTATTACATATCACGATCTGCTGACCGAGACGGTCGCCAACGAATCACAGGACCAGCTGACCGACCAGATGCGCTCGCGTGGGCTGTTCTTCGGCGAGCGGCCGCTCTGCTCCGTCTTGCGGCCGCGCTTTCTTACGCCCGAGCAATACGACTACCTGCGCCATGCGATCCTTCCCCTGCAGCGCGCCTTCGAGAAGATATCCCATCGGGCTGTGGCCGACGTCGACTTCCGGGCGCAATTCGGCCTGTTCGATTGGGAAGAGCCGCTCATCCAGATCGACCCCGGCTACAAGGTTCACTCCCCCCTCAGCCGGCTGGACTCATTCTTCGTGACCGACGGCGGCGCAATGGAGCTGAAGTTCACCGAGAACAACGCCGAAGTGCCGGCCGCCTCAGCCTACAACGACGTCCTCAACAGCGCCTTCTTCGGCCTGCGCGTCATGGGCGAATTCCTGAAGCAATACTCGGTGCGCACCCTTCCCACGCGCCACAGCGTCATGCAGGTGCTGCTCGATTGCTGGCGGCAATATTCCGGCGGCAACCGCGGCCGCAAGCCGCAGATCGCCATCCTCGACTGGGCCGAAGTGCCCACCCGCAGCGAGTTCGAACTGTTCGTCGCCTATTTCAGATCCCAGGGCCTGACGGCGCAGATTGTTGACCCGCGTGAGGTAGAATATCGCGACGGAGCCTTGTACGACGGCGATTTCCGCATCGATCTCATCTACAAGCGCGTCCTCATCACCGAACTCATCGAGCGCATGGGCAGTGACAACCCCGTCGTCCACGCCGTGCGCAACCACGACGTGTGCATGGTCAACCCGTTTACCTGCAAGCTGCTCTACAAGAAGGCCGCGCTGGCGGTGCTGAGCGACGAGCGTAACGCCGCTCTTTACACCGCCGACGAGCTGACCGCAATCCGCGCCCACATCCCCTGGACGCGCGTCGTCGAGGAGCGCACCACCACCTACAAGGGCCTGCCGGTCGATCTCCTGCCCTTCGTCACCAAATATCGCGAGCAGTTTGTGCTGAAGCCCAACGACGATTACGGTGGTCACGGGATCGTCCTGGGCTGGCAGACGAACTCAACCGGCTGGGAATCGGCGCTCAAGGCTGCCATGGAAACGCCCTACGTCATCCAGGAGCGCGTCACCATCCCCAACGAACCCTATCCGAGCATGGTCGACGGCAAATTGCAGATCTTCAACCGCATGCTCGACACCGCCCCCTTCACCTTTCACGGCGAATACACCGACGGCTGCCTGACGCGGCTCTCCACCGACCCGCTGCTCAACGTCTCCGCCGGCGGCGGCTCGACTGTGCCGACCTTTGTTGTGGAAAAAAGAGGATAGATAGCCGAAGCGGCTAATTCAAAAAAGGAAGAGCAGGCCAGGCCGAATAATCATCGGTCTGGCCTGCTCTCTTCTATTGATTAGGGCGATCTGTCGATCGCCGACCCGGCAGGCCTAGAATCCGACCGATTGGCCGGGCACGATCAACATGGACAGGATCATGCTGATGACAATCATGACCCCGACGATGATCAGAATAATCCGCATCCAGTTGATATTCTTCTTCTTGGTCGCCGCCCCCTTGGTCGATTGATGCGACCGCGTGGTCGTCGTGCGGCGTTTCGGCTGTGACTTGCCCATACTGTTCTTCTTCTCCGAATCATAAAATCGTGGCGCCA
>DAOMSB010000195.1:0-3564 GCA_035446145.1 Promineifilum sp. (SeqCode)
TCATCTTCCACGACCAGAATTGTTGACGACATGGATGAACCTCCAGCTTACTATCGCATCATTATATTATCCTGCGTGGCTCAGGCAAACCCGGCCGCCCAAAAGCGCCAATCTCACCCTTTCTTTTAACAAAAATTGTTCCCTGTGGGCGCCTGGGCTACAATCCGCCCGACTCGCGAATGACATGTCGCGAGTCGGCTGGGAAGAGGCATGGAAGAACTAAATCAACTGAGCATCGCTCTGGCAACCCTGATGCAGGAAGCGTACCCGCGACTCCTGGGGTTTATGACCTTCATTTCGGCGCTGGGCACCGAGGAGTTTTTCCTGCTCGCCCTGCCGGTCGTCTACTGGTGCGTCAATAAACAACTCGGCCGCCAGCTGGGATACTTCTTTCTGGCCTCGGCGCTGATCAACAATGTCCTGAAGAACCTGTTTCGACAGCCCCGTCCGTTCTGGCTGATGCCCTCCATTCAGCGCAGCGATATTGAGGGGTTCGGTCTTCCCAGCGGTCACGTCCAGAATGTGACGACCGTCATCCTGATCCTGGCCGCCCACGTCCGTCGCGGCTGGTTCTGGCTGTCGGGCCTGTTCTTCATCTTCCTGATGGGGTTGAGCCGCCTGTATCTGGGAGTCCACTCTCTACAGGATATCATCCTCGGCTTTGTCATCGGGCTGCTTCTCTTCGGCATTTTCATCGCCTGGCAACAGCTCTTTTACGAACGCTACAGCAATCAAATCCTCGGCCGCCGCCTCCTGATCATGATCCTGGTTCCCATCATCCTGGCGGCCGTCTACATCGGGCTATTCTTCATCGTTGGCCCAGCCGACACCAGCGTATCATGGGCCGAATACATCCCCGCCGCGGAACTCAACGGCTATGAGGACATCGTTTCCTCGCTGGCGGCCCTGTTCGGGTTCGGCATCGGCATTTTGCTGGAGAGCAGTCGTATCCGCTTCATGGTAGATGGCCCGCTATGGTTGCGCGCCATTCGTTATGTCCTGGGTATGACAGTGGCGCTCGGCATCTGGGCCGGGCTGCGCGCCGTTTTCCCGGCTGAGCCACTCTGGCTGGCCATGCCGTTCCGCTTTCTGCGCTATTTGCTGCTCCTGTTCTGGGTGACCTATTTCGCGCCGTGGGTTTTCGTAAAGTTGCGGCTGGCTTCCGCCAACCCGGAGTCTGAGGTACGGGTTACCTTTTCGTAATCGCCATACCCATCACCTTTGGGGCCTGAGTGTTGAAAGTCGTTCTTGGTGCCCTGCAAGGGTTACCTAGCGCGAACTAAATCGCGGATCGCGCTCAATCGTCAATCGCAAGCCGGTCTCCAGATCGATCTCCGGCCGGAAGCCAAGCAACTCCCGCGCCTTGCTGATCTCAGCCGCCAGATGGGGCACGCCACCCGACTTTTCCGCGTTGTGAATGACATTGGCGCGCTTGCCGGTCACGCGCTCCATATGGGCGATAAGATCGAGGATAGTTATTTCCCGGCCGCTGCCGATGTTGATGATCGAGCGATTAACATTCTGCGCGGTGGCCGCCGCGACGAGAGCCGTCACAACGTCATCGACGTAGACATAGTCGCGCGTCTGTCGGCCGTCGCCAAAGACAACAATTGAACCGCCGCTCAGAGCCTGCTTCAGGAAGCGTGGCACGACCGGCGCGTGGGAGACGGGCAAGCTCTGTCCCGGCCCGTAGGCGTTGAAGATGCGTAAGGCAACCGTCTCCATTCCCCACAGCGCGCCGATCGTGTGGATATACTGCTCGGCCGACCACTTGCTCACGGCGTAGGGGCTGTCGGGAAAAGGCGTGACGTCCTCGCGGACAGGTTGCCGAGGCTGGTTGCCGTAAACCGCGCCGGAAGAAGTGAAAACGACGCGGCCGACGCCCGTGTCGCGCATCGCCTCCATCAAGCTGACTGTCCCGCCGACATTGACCCGGGCGTACTCGCGTGGATGGAGAACTGATTGCGGCACGGAGACTCGCGCCGCCAGATGGTAGACGCAATCGGCGCTCTGGAGCAACGACCACAAGAGCGGAACGTTATCGACGTCCCCTTTGGTGAATTCGACACGAGGATCGAGGCGCGCCGCGTCACCGTTGCTCAAGTCATCCAGGACGTGAACCCGATGATCATCGGCCACCAGCCGATTGGCCAACGCCGCGCCCAGAAACCCGGCCCCGCCGGTAACAAGAAAGCGCATCGATCGTCCTCGTCCTCGATCTCCTGATACTACCCCTGCTCCACAAGGTCAAACGGATCAGGGTCACCGGCATAGATGCGATCGAGGATCCCTGTCTCCCGCGTTTCGATGGTATTCAGGAACTCCTCCGCGCCCTTCATGTGCTTGAATGCGGCGTACCCCCGCTCCAGAAAGCCCTGAAGCTCATGCCAGCCGGCCAGATGCGCCGGGGTATGTGCCAGCCGCAATGTCAGGCCAATGAATGGCAGACGTACGATCCTGTCAACGCTGCGGCCAATTTTGGTGATCATGTCAATTTGTCGCACACGCTCGTCATAGTTATCACAGATACGATATGCCTCGGCGTACGATTGGGGCGTGATATGCTCCACGCTCAGCTGATCAAAAAGCGCATCGGCCAGTTTGGCGTCGAGTTCATCGGTAAATTGATGAAGCTCAATCGTCTCGGCCAGAGTATGGACTACCCGCTCGGGCACCGCCTTGCGCATGGCATCATAGGCCTTCTGGATATCGTAATTGCGCTGGCTAAAATCCCGCGGGGCATAGACGTCGCTCAGAAAGAAGCGAGTAGCAGGCCGAAAGCGCGGGTGTTCCAGCAGATCATGATGCGTCCAGGCCAGTCGCGTCGATTGCCATTCCCGCAACAGCCTGATTTCCGGCGGTAATTCGCCCGCCTCGACCTTCACGTGCTTGCCTGGCCGCGCCTCGACCAGATGAGTCAGCAACTGCGCCGCCTCGCGGGCAGTCGGTATCGTTGATTCGGATGAATGTCCGGTTTCTGTACTCATGGATATGTTCGCCTTCGCCGGTTCGCTACGAAATACGACACGGTAGCATCAACAACGGCAACGCTTCCATTATCACCCACACACCTTACGGATGCCAACGCATGAGGCCCTTGCCAAGAAAGCGTTATTTCGATACATTTCTAATTAGTATTTTATCTAATTAGAGGATCATCGAAATGACTGGTATAAGCAAGGAAGTTCTCTCAGAAGAACAATTTGATCAATTACTCCGTTTCTTTCAGGTATTCAGCAACGAAAGCCGGCTCAAGATAATCGGCCACCTGGCTAACGGCGAAAAGAACGTGGGCGAATTGGCCGGCCTGCTGAGAGTGAAGGAACCTACGGTGTCCCATCACCTGGCGGAAATGAAGGCCATCGGCCTGGTGAATGTGCGCGCCGAAGGCACGATGCGCATCTATCGGTTGAACTCCAGGGCGCTGGAAGCCATGAGCAAGGATATATTCGCTCATTCCAATCTGGCAGCGCTCGTGAAAACATCAGAGTTGAGCGAAGACGAGAAGGTTCTGCGCACCTGGGTCAAGGACGGCCGTATCATCGATTTACCGGCCCAGGAAAA
>DAOMSB010000196.1:0-3555 GCA_035446145.1 Promineifilum sp. (SeqCode)
GAGTCTTGACATCTATTGTGAATCTGATAAGATTGACGATCGTATGCCTAGCCGAGCAGGATAGCGACGTTTTGAGTCGTTATTAATCGAATAGGTTTGAAACGATGGAGGCCATCGCGACATTTTAGGGACGATGGCCTCCTATTGTCGGGTCTGGTAGGGTGTTTCTGTCCCCTTCCTCCATCTGATTATTGATTTCTTGGGTTATTCACAAACGAATAGAAGACCTGCCACTACTGCTGGTGATAAGGAACGAAAATTCGTCCCCCTTCCGAGGCAGCAGTTTGTAGTGTTTTCTGTCTGAATGTCGGTATCGACACGGACAGATTTAGATAAGGAGAAATGTAAGCCTTGCCTACTATTAATCAACTTGTCCGCAAAGGACGTAGTTCCAAGTCGAAGAAGAGCAAGTCTCCGGCATTGCAATATACCTTGAATTCTTTCAAGCAACGGCGTACTCGCCAGCCTATGGGTGCGCCCCAAAAGCGGGGTGTTTGCACCCAGGTTAAGACGATGACGCCGAAGAAGCCGAATTCGGCGCTGCGGAAGGTGGCACGTGTTCGCTTGTCGAACGGCATCGAAGTGACCGCCTATATTCCTGGAGAGGGTCACTCTTTGCAGGACCACTCTGTCGTGTTGGTGCGTGGTGGCCGTGTCAAGGACCTGCCCGGTGTGCGTTATCACATCGTGCGTGGCACTCTGGACGCCGGCGGCGTTGTCAATCGCAAGAAGGGCCGTTCCAAATACGGCACCAAGGTCGCCAAGAACGTCAAGAAGAAGTAATTGGAAGATTTGGGTGGTCGATGAAGGACCGCCGGGGAATGAGAAGTTATGTCTAGACGAATTCGTCCGGAAAAACGAGAAATTGAACCCGACCTGCGTTACGGCAACGTGCATGTGTCGATGTTCGTTAATCGCCTCATGTATGATGGCAAAAAGAGCGTGGCTCAAAGCCTGATTTATGACAGCTTCGACATGATCGAAGAGCGTGTTGGCCGTCCGGGTGTCGAGGTCTTCGAGCAGGCGCTGCAAAATGTGTCTCCACAAGTCGAAGTGCGGCCGCGGCGTGTTGGTGGTGCTACCTACCAGGTCCCTGTTCCGGTGGATTCCTACCGGCAGTTGTCGCTGGCCATGCGCTGGCTGCTGACGGCAGCTCGCAATCGTGGCGGCCAGACGATGGCCGACAAACTGGCTAATGAATTTGTTGATGCATCCAATAACCAGGGTGCGGCGGTTAAGAAGCGTGACGACACGCACCGCATGGCGGAGGCCAACCGCGCCTTCTCCCATTTCCGGGCATAAGAGAGTCATGGCTGATTTTCCGTTAGAGCGAATCCGAAATATCGGCATCATTGCCCATATTGACGCCGGTAAGACGACGACCACCGAGCGCATCTTGTATTACACCGGTGTAATCCATCGTATGGGCGAGACCCATGAGGGCACCGCGACGATGGACTCCATGGATCAGGAGCGCGAGCGTGGGATCACTATCTCGTCGGCTGCTACCACAGCGTTTTGGCTTGATCACCAGATTAACGTCATCGACACCCCCGGGCATATCGACTTCACGGCCGAAGTTCAGCGCAGTTTGCGCGTGCTGGACGGTGGTGTGGTTGTTTTCGATGCTGTGGCCGGGGTGGAACCACAATCCGAGACAGTTTGGCGACAAGCCAACGGCTATGATGTTCCGCGAATTTGTTACGTTAACAAGATGGATCGCGTCGGTGCCGACTTCAAGCGCACCGTCGGCATGATCAAGAATCGTTTGGGAGCCAACCCGATTCCTGTTCAATACCCCATTGGCGAAGAGTCCAGTTTCCGCGGCATTGTCGACCTGCTGACCATGCAGGCTTATTTCTGGAGTGACGACGATTCCGGCGCGCGCCCCACGGCTGTGGCGATCCCCGACGATGTTCGGGCTGAGGTAGACGCCGCCCATCACGATATGGTGGAACGAATCGCCGAGACCGATGATGAACTCACCTTGCGCTACCTGGAGGGTGAGGAGATCGAAGTTGAGGAGCTACGCGCCGCCTTGCGTCGGGCGACGGTCCGGAACCAGGCGACGCCGGTGTTCTGTGGCAGCGCCCTTCGCAATCGTGGTATTCAGCGCGTGCTCGACGGCGTTGTTTACTATCTGCCCTCGCCGCTGGACATCCCGGCTATCAAGGGTGACAACCCCTATACCGGAAAGCCGGAAGAGCGCCATCCTTCAGTCGATGAACCTTTTTCAGCTCTGGTCTTCAAGATTGTCACGGATCCCTATGTGGGTCGTCTGGCCTACTTCCGCGTCTATTCCGGCGTGGTTCAGGTGGGCGACTCGGTCCTGAACAGCACCAAGGACAAGCGCGAGCGCGTCGGTCGCATCCTTCGCATGCATGCCGACCATCGCGAGGACTTGAAAGAAGTCCGCGCGGGCGACATTGCGGCGACGCTGGGCCAGAAGAATACCTTCACCGGCGACACGTTGTGCGACGCGAAAGCTCCGATTATTCTGGAGTCGATCGATTTCCCCGAGCCTGTCATCCAACTGGCGATTGAGCCGAAGAGCAATCTCGATCAGGACAAGATGGGCAACGCCTTGCGCGCTTTGTCCGAGGAAGACCCGACATTCCAGGTGAAGGTCGATGATCAGACGGGACAGACAGTCCTCTTCGGTATGGGTGAATTGCATCTTGAGGTTCTCGTGGATCGCTTGATGCGCGAGTTCAAAGTAGGGGCCAACGTTGGCCAGCCACGCGTCGCCTATCGCGAGACGATCACTCGCCCGGTGGACAAGATTGAGGGCCGTTTCGTCCGTCAGTCCGGCGGTCGCGGTCAGTTTGGTCATGTTGTGCTGCGCGTCGAACCGCTGGAGCCGGGGGCGGGAATCGTGTTTGAAAACGCGATTATCGGCGGTTCTATCCCGCGTGAATTCATTGGCCCGACGGAGGCCGGCATTCGCGAGGCGCTGGAGAGCGGCGTCCTGGCCGGCTATCCGGTCGTGGACCTGAAGGCTACGTTGATTGACGGCTCGTTCCACGAAGTTGACTCTTCGGAGATGGCCTTCAAGATCGCCGGGTCAATGGCCATCAAGGACGCCCAGCAGCAAGGCAAGCCCATTCTGCTGGAGCCGATGATGGCGATTGAAGTCGTTGCGCCGGATGAATATACCGGCGATATCATCGGTAACCTCTCGGCTAATCGAGGGTTGATTGAGGGCATGGAGCTGCGTTCCGATGGCTTGCAAACCGTTCGGGCGCAAGTGCCTCTGGCTACTATGTTCGGGTATGCGACGCGCTTGCGCTCGATGACCCAGGGCCGCGGTACGTTTACGATGGAGTTCCATCATTACGCGCCAGTCAGCGACTCGATCGCTCAGGACATCCTGCACGGCCGCAAGTAGCCCATTTCGACATTATTTTGAACTGGTTAGTTCGGAGATTATTTAAGAGTAATCATTGATTCGACGGCCTGATGCCGGCGAGGTAAACAGAGAAGGAAGCGAAACAATGGCCAAAGAGAAATTTCAACGCGGGAAACCGCATGTCAATATCGGCACGATTGGGCACG
>DAOMSB010000197.1:0-3551 GCA_035446145.1 Promineifilum sp. (SeqCode)
TGGGGTTCCTACGTCAGCAACGGCGCCGGCGGCAGCTGCTTCGGCAAGGACATTCAGTCGTTGATCTACCAATTGAATCATGCCGGGCGCCCAACCGACTTGCTCCGCGCGGTTTATAACATCAACGAATACCAGAAGATCTATTTGATCGACCGCGCCATCCACGAGGCCCATTTCAACTTTAATCAGAAAAAAGTCGCCCTGCTGGGTCTGTCGTTCAAGAAGCGCACCAACGACATGCGCGATTCGGCCGCCTTGCGTGTGGCGGAGTCGCTATTGTCGCGTGGCGTGGCGACGATCCAGGCTTATGATCCCCTGGCGATGGACGAAGCTCGCCGTAATTGGTTCAACCCGGAGAAGAACTATCTCTATGAGCGAATTACCTATCATGATTCGGCCGTTGAGGCGATCGAAGGGACGGACGCTCTCTATATTTCCACCGACTGGGAAGAGTTCCGCGGCCTGGCGCGCACGATCAGAACGACAGTGAAGCCGCCGTACCTGGTGATTGATGGCCGGCGCATGTTGCCTGATTTCGAGAATCTTGTGGCTGCGGGCTATGACTATTTGCCGGTCGGCGGCCTGCTCATGCGCGGCCGGAGCAATTCGAGCGAAGCCTACAGCGAGAACGACCAGGCCATCCCGGCAATCGATGAACTCCCGCAGCAAGTTCCGGCCTGACCCCCAAGGCTCTAAAATGATCGAGGCTTTACAACTGTAACGTTTAGAGTATACTAGGGCGTTAATCTTTATGGGGAGATCTTCGCCGCTCAACGCAGCGGTTTTTCCATATACAGGAAGTAGAAGCATGTTGCAGAAAAAACCAACGCTCCTGACACAGGAAGGACTGGAGCGACTCACTAAGGAATTGGAACATTTGCGCACCGTCGGCCGCGAGGAAGTGGCGGAGCGCTTGCATCAGGCTTTCCAGGACGGCCAGGACGACGATTTCGTCGACAACGCTGAGCTGGAAGCTGCTCGCAACGCCCAGGCTTTTCTGGAAGGGCGCATCCAGGAACTGGATGAGATTCTCAATAACTACCAGATCATCACCGAAGATATGGCCCCCCACGACCGCGTGAAGCTGGGCGACTGGGTGACTGTAACCGAGGTTGGCGCCGACGAACTCGAACGCTATCAACTGGTCGGGCCGCTTGAGGCTGATCCCGTGGCCGGGCGCATCTCCAACGAAAGCCCGTTGGGCAGGTTGCTGGTGGGCGTTAAGGTGGGCGAAGTGGTGCGCGTCAATGCGCCACGTGGCATCACTGAGTTTCGGGTGGTTCAGGTCGAGTAGGCGACACCCCGCAATCAGGATCATAAATGCCCGTGTTGCGCCGTTGACGCGCCCACGGGCTTTTTTTTGGAGAAAGTCGATGAGTTGGGAACCGAATCCGCTTGAGGAACAACGTCTGGAGAAGCTGGCCCGTTTGCAGGATGAGGGTATCGATCCCTATCCGTTGCGGGTGGAGCGAACGCACACGAACTCCGAGGCGATCGCCACATTCGAGGCGGCCGATGAGGGCGTGCCCGTGCCTGTCACGGTCTGCGGCCGGCTGATTAGCGTCCGCGATATGGGCAAGACGATCTTCGCCCACATCGCCGACGAGGACGGTCGCCTGCAACTGTTCGTGCGTCGCGAGGACGTGGGCGAGGAATCCCACGCCGTCTTCAAGAAGCTGCTCGACCTGGGCGACTTTGTGCAGGCTAGTGGCGAGATGTTCCGCACCAAGCTGGGCGAAGTCAGCCTTCACGTGCGTGACTGGCGCATCCTGAGTAAGGCCATTAGCCCGTTGCCGGTTGCCAAGGAGCAGGAAGTGGACGGCAAGACCGTCCGCTATAGCGCCTTCGCGGACATGGAAGAGCGCTATCGCCAGCGTTATGCCGACCTGGCGGTCAATCATGAGGTGCGTGACATCTTCCGCAAACGAGCGCGCCTGTTTAGCGCGCTGCGTCGTTTTATGGACGACAACGGCTTTCTGGAAGTTGAGACCCCTATCCTGCAACCGCTTTATGGCGGCGCGGCGGCGCGGCCGTTCACGACCTATCACAATCAGCTCAAGCAGGAGCTTTACCTGCGCATCTCATTCGAGCTGTACCTGAAGCGCCTGTTGGTGGGTGGAATTGAACGCGTCTATGAGATCGGCCGCGACTTCCGCAACGAGGGCGTCAGCTTCAAGCACAACCCGGAGTTCACCCAACTGGAGTTTTACGCTGCCTATTGGGATTATCGGGACGTGATGGATTTCACGGAGCGGATGGTCGCTTATGCCGCCGAGGCTGTGCTAGGCACGTCCGATGTTTCCTATCATGGCCATACGATCCATCTTGGCGCGCCCTGGATGCGGCTGACCATGCGCGAGGCGATCAAACAGTTCGCAGAGATCGATTACATGGACTACCCCGACGCGCCGGCGCTGGCCAAGGCCATTAAAGGGATTGGAGGTGACGCTCCGCCCGACGCGCCATGGGGCAAGCTGATCGATGGTCTGCTGGGCGATTTCGTCGAGCCACACCTCATTCAGCCGACGATCATCATGGAGTACCCGCGCGACATCTCGCCGCTGGCCAAGGGTGTGCCCGGCGATCCGCTGCATGTGGAGCGGTTTGAGTTCTTCATTGGCGGCATGGAGATGGGCAACGCCTTCACCGAACTGAACGATCCGCTCGAGCAGCGCAAGCGCTTTGAGGCGTTGCAGACGACCTTCGCCAAGGAAGACGAAGAGCTTAATCCGATTGACGAGGATTATCTGCGGGCGATGCGTTATGGGATGCCACCCAACGGTGGCTTTGGCATGGGCCTCGACCGGCTGGCGATGCTCCTGACCGACAGCCGGACTCTGCGCGAGGTCTTGCTCTTCCCGCATCTGCGCGATCGGGAAGATTAACGCTGTTACCGCACAGTCGCATCAAGCCGGTTGTTTCAGCTTTTCCTGGAACGACTTGCGGAATTTGCGCACCTTCGGATCAATGACATAGGCGCAATAGGGTTGATTGGGATTATTGACATAATAATCCTGATGATACCCCTCAGCCTCATAGAACACATCGAAGGGAACGATCTCGGTCACAATGGGATTGGGCCACACCTTGGCGGCCGCGGTTTCATCGCGGATGCGTTCGGCGGCCGCCTTCTGCGCTTCGTCGTGGTAGAAGATGACCGAACGGTATTGCGGGCCGATGTCGTTGCCCTGCCGGTTGGGAGTCGTCGGGTCGTGGATGCGCCAGAAGATGTAGAGAATCTCGTCGTAGGAGATAACCGCCGGATCGAACCACACCTGCACCACCTCAGCATGGCCGGTATGTTTGCCGCAGACCTGCTCATAGGTTGGGTTGGCGACGTGGCCACCCGAATAGCCCGACACCACCCGATCCACGCCCTGAACGTCGCGATAGATGGCTTCGAGACACCAGAAGCATCCCCCACCCAAGGTTGCTACTTCGAGCTTGTTATTTGACATAAGTAATCCTGCTCCTCTGCCTGATTCAACCAGGGCCGCTTTGATGTTCATTGATTATACGACCCGCTGCAAGATATGATAGCAAGCGGGTGG
>DAOMSB010000198.1:0-3517 GCA_035446145.1 Promineifilum sp. (SeqCode)
GCTCGATGATCCCGTCATAATCGGGATAGACATCGGAAACGGCGTCGGGCTTCTTTCCGGCCAATACCAATGGATAACTCTCGCCCAGCCCCCTGGCCACATAGGTGTAGGCCTGGAGCAAGGTCGGCACGTTCTTATGGATCTCGTAGCCGCCCAGGTAAAGCACGTAGGATTCGGGCAGGTCATACTTTTGAACCACAGCCATATCGATCAGGCTGTTGTCGCCGGCGGCCGGGTGGGGGGCATATTGCGAGCCGACACCGAGATAAATGGCGGTGATATCCCGCTCGTCGATGCCCAAGTGGTCCATGATATCGAGCTTGCTGGAGAAGGAGTCGGTCAACACGTGGTCGGCCCCGCGCGCGGCGGCGCTCACCAGGGCGTTGTAGAGCCGAACGCGCGCGCCGCGATTGTATTCCGGCACCAGCAGCGTCGTCAGGTCGTGGATCGTCACCACCAGCGGCACCGGCGAACGCAGCGGCGGCCCCCAGTATGGGACGTGGGCCAGATCCGCCCCCACGCGGCGGCAGGCAGCAGGGAAGCCTCGCTGCTCGAACAGGACTTTGCCCGGATTCCCCGGCCGCATGGCGACGCGCTCTACATGAACGTCGGGCGGCACATCGGCCGGCTCCGCGTCGCCGGGCGTGACCGGAAAGACCAGGGTGATCTTCATATCTTCGACCAGCCGGTTGAGATGATAGACGAGTTGGCGCGTGTATTGGCCGCTGCCGGTATTCGGCCGATTCCAGAAATAGGCGTTGATGGCGATATGCATTGGGCCTGATTATAAGCCAGGCGCGAACAGACGGGTAGCGCGGGCATCCGACTCGTGGCACAAGCTGCCGGTTTGTGAATGGGCGAAGAGGCAAGTTGGCAACTTGCGCCACATTGCCGTCGGTAGTGCTGCCTCAACTTTACCGGGTGAGTGCGGTATGGTATAGTTGCCGCGCGGATCGGATCGGCGTTAACCGGATGGCAGAACGAGAAAAACAGTTCACTCCCGGCCTGGGAACTCTCCTGCTCGCGATCATTCTTCTGGGCGCGGTTGGATCGTTGTTGCATGATGCCAGGGATGTATCGTTAGGGATTGGCGGCTTTTTGTGGGGCGGCGCGGTGCTGATCAGCTTCATCCTCGGCACAGCCTATATCTCGCGCCGGCTGCTGCCAATCGGGGGCAATCAGGGCTGGTCGAGGGGGTTTCAGTTGCTATGGCGCAACTATGCCAGGGGGGTGGGCGATCTTCTCTCCGGCGCCCAATCCGAACCGCCCATTCCTGCATCCAAGCGGAAGAAGATCAGGGCCGACGAGCTGTCGCCCAGCTTCAAATCGCTCAAGGCAGGCTTTCTCTATAGCCACCAGGCGGTAGCCATTGCCCGCGGCAATGGGTATTCACGCGCCGACGGCCCAGGATTGGTCTTCCTCAACAGCGGAGAATCCATTGCCAAAGTGATCGATCTGCGGCCGCAATCGCGCCGGCAATCGGTCAGCGCCATGACTCGCGACGGCATCCCCGTGGAGACGGGCGTCTCGGTGACGTTCCGGGTGCGTCGCCCCACGGCCGGCCACCGCCGGCCGCGCTCGGTCGAGAACGACCCCATTCCCTATCCCTATGACAAGGAAGCCCTGTTCGACCTGACCTATGCCGCTGGAACCATCGGCGAGAGCAAGCGAAGCTGGACGGAGCTGGTGGCCCCGCAAGCCGCGACCATGCTGGTCACCGAGATCGGCAAGTACACGCTGGACGAGCTTCTCGTCGGGGCCGGCGCCGAGCCGCTGTCGGAGATCAGGGAGCGGATCAAGAGCGGCTTGGCAGAGCAGCAAACGGCCGGCGATTACCAGACGATCTCGCGGGGGATTGATATCCTCGGCGTGGGAGTCGGCTCGCTGGAATTGCCCGCCGACGTCATCGCCAAGCGACTGACAACCTGGCAAGTGACCTGGAAGAACCGCATCTCCGAAGAGACGGTGAGCGGCGACATCGACGCCCAACGCCTTTATGCGCAGGCGCGCGCCCGCGCCCAGGTCGAAAATATCGAGAACCTGTTGACCAGCGTCGAAGCGCTGCGCAATACGAGCGGCATCGATCTGCACGAGGTGGTGATGCTGCGACTGATGGAGATTTTGGAATCCGTCTCGGCCAATCGCTCGTTGATGCCTATTGCTTCTCGTGCAGCGCTGAACTCGCTGGCGTCGGAGGCGTCGAGCGAAATACGTCAGGCGCTGGAACAGGACGAAGCCTAGCGCCATGGCCGGACAAACCCAACCCCGTCGCGCTTCTCGGCCGACTGCGCCACGCCTGTCATTCCCTGGTCTGCTCGTCATCAACTGGCCGTGGTTCCTGTTGGCCGCGCTGCTTGTCGGCTACTGGTGGTATGCGGCCTCGCTGGAGCGGGTCGATGCCAATTTGCTCCTGGCCCGTATCTTTTTGCCCGATTTGCCCCCCAGCCAGGCGGCCGAGGCGACTTTCTCGCCCTGGATCACATTGCTGGTCGAGATGTTCCATCCGCGGGTGTTGCGTCATTTAATCCCGATCGTCGTCGGATGGTGGCTGGCCGTGCAGGCGGCGATCAGCCTGATGCAGGTGCTGTATGATTGCCCCGACCGCCGCACGGCGGCCGAATTCCTGCGACGACAACGACGAGACAGCGTGAACCCCCTGGACATCCACGAAATATCCGCCGAAAACCTGCACGAAGAACGGGAGAAGTCGATCTTGCTGGGCGTCGGTGGCCCGGTGCGGGTGCAAATACCCGATGGCTATGCCGCCGTCACCGAGCGCAACGCCCGGACGCTGCGCACGCTGCCGCCGGGGACGCACAATCTGGGACGCTTCGAATATGTCCAGGGCCTCGTCGATCTGCAGCCGCTGGATAAATCAGCCAAGGATGTGCCGATGTTGACCCGCGAGGGCATCCCGGTGAAGGTCAATATCGGGCTGGCCTTTCGCATCGATCCCGGTGATTTGCCCGTCACTCACAGCCGCCCTTTCCCGTTCCGCGAAGAAGCGGTGCGCCAGGCGGTCTATTCGGGCGCGGTGGGGGCCAATGGCGTCGTCTCGTCGTGGGAGGATGGCCCATTGGGTAAGGTGCGCGGCGCGCTTTCGGGCATGGTGGCCGAGGATTCGCTCGATGAGCTGTTGGCGGCCGAAAGCCCGCGCGACGCCCATCATCTGCTGACCAGCTCCGTCATGCGCAAGGTGTGGGATGGCTTGCCGAAGGAAGGCATCAAGCCGTTGCGGATGCAAATCGGCCGCCTGACGCCGCCGCCGGAGGTGTTGCAGCAATACACGGAGTTCTGGCTGGCCAACAAGCGCAAGGAGGATATGCTGGCCCGTGCGGACAGGCTGGCCCCGCTGGTCGAGGAGGCGGAAACCGCCCGCGTTGCTGCCGAGATCGCCATGATCAACGCCGTGGCCGAGGGCATTCGCCGCGCCCAACAGGAAGCAGGCTCCTATCTGCCGGGCTATCTGCTGGCGTTGCGCCTGATGGAAGCGCTGCGGCGGATGTTCCAGCATTCG
>DAOMSB010000199.1:0-3478 GCA_035446145.1 Promineifilum sp. (SeqCode)
ACCTCATTGATGATTTTGCCCACGGCCGCGGGGAACGACCAGGCGGGGCGGCCGTCGAACTCATGCCGAACGACCAGCCCTTGCGACTCCAGGTGGTTCATCGCGATCAGCACCGTTGAGCGCGTCAGATCGCATCTGAGGCTGATTTTGCGGGTGACGACGGGCAGCTCCATTAGCCCCATCGTCAATACGATCTTGAGCTGGTTGCCCGTCAGCTCGCGCACCAATGTCTCCAATTGCAAGCTGTCCGGCTCATCCTGTGGGTCCATTTTCTCCTTCCTCCTGAAAGCGGTCAGGTCGACGCCGAGAGGCAACGCGTCATCGGGCAGATTAAACGCCTGTAGCGTCTCTCGATAAAGCGGGCTGTTCGCGAAATAAAGCGCCGCGCTGAACTGATGAACCGGATCGTCGCCGAAATAATCCACGACCGCCTGCCGCAGGATGCCCAGCAATAGCCGGTGCGAGGGCGGCAGCGCGGGAGAAATTTCCAGATCGAGCAAATAGTGCAACCAGACGTTTCGTTGCGCCTCGTCTGCGGGTGGATCGTCGTTCATGGCCCTCCGGTTCACATCCATAATGAAGTCGGGCCGATTGTATTAGAAAATAGAACGTTAGTGCTATTTGATTTTCGACACTTTGCTGAAAATCGTTACAATATCCGCCTATGGTTTCCTATCGAATCCGGCGCTTGCCGGCAGATGACGAACCGGGGCGGCGCTATCATCTATTCGACCGCGCCGATCAGCTTTTGCTGGTGGCCGACCAGGGCAGTGCGTGGCTGCCGGCCGGCAACGTGGCCCAGGTGCGCTTTGCCCGGCCCGGTGGCGAGCAAGTGGCCTCGATGGATCTGCCGGGCCCGGCCGGCGGCCGACCGGAAAGAAAACAGAACTACGCCATCATCTACGAGCACGCCGTCTACGCCCTGTTGACGGCCAAGGACCTGTCCAGCGGCACGGGGACATTGACTCAGGCGCTCGTGCCGGCAAAGTTTGACCGGCTGATCATCGAAGTTGAAGGTTACAAATGGCTGGGATTATGCTGGACCGGCGGCGACAACGGCCGTTTGCTGGTTCTGTATGACATGGAGACGACCGGGCTTTCATCGTCAGTGGACCCCGAGTCGGCCGATCTGCCGGAGCCGATCGGCTTGCTGGAAGTGGGCGCGGGCGATTATGACTTCGACCTGACGCTGCCCGCGGGTCGCCTGACGCAAGGGCCGCTGCTGGGGCTGGCGCTGGCCTACCTCGTCGACGGATTCCTATAGTCGCGACCGAGCTAACGATCCTCGAACCGTCCCGGATAGCCGCGGATCGTAGCCCGCAGCACATCGGTGCCGTCGGGGCCGATGACGCGGCCGGCCAACCGTACCCACCCTTTGTCGCTGACTTCGACGACTTCCGATTCGGCCGTCACCGTATCGCCGATGTAGACCGGGCCGATGAACTCGAACGACATGTCGGTGGCCAGAAAAGCCCACAACCCGCCGAGATGAGTCAGCAGGCCGGCCGTCAGCAGGCCGGGGACGATGCGGCGGCCGAAACGGGTCTGCGCGACGTAGGCGTCATCGGTGTGATATGGATTTACGTCCCAGGTGATGCCGATGAAGATCGCCGCGTCGGCCTCGGTCAGGGTTCGGCTGAACGCGACTTTCTCGCCGGCGCGAACGGCGCGGGGGATGCGGTGGGGAAGAAGAGGAGATACCATAATCAGCTAACCATCAATTTTGTGGGCCACGTTCTTGCCGACGTGGGCCGTTTTTTCGTGCCCGATGGGCAGCTGCATCCACACCGGCGCAGCCTCACCGGTAATGAGTCGCGCGCCTTGCCGCCGGGTGAGGTAGTTCCAGCCCCATTGGGTCATCACTTTCAACTTGTTGTCGAACTCGATCAGGAAGTTGATGTGGACGAAGACCCAGATGAGCCAGGCCGGGAATCCGGCAAAGTGCAGGTTGCCGATATCGGCTACCGCCTTGTTGCGACCAATCACCGCCAGCATCCCTTTGTCCTTATATACGAACGGTCGTATCTCCTTGTCGAAGCGACGGCGACGCAGCACGTCGGCCACATACTTGCCCATCTGCATGGCCACCTGGGCCACGCCCGGCAGCGGCTTGCCCGTCTGGTGGTCATAGTGAGCCAGGTCGCCGATGACGAAGATGTCGGGATGGCCGGCAATGGTCAGGTCGGGACGCACGATGACGCGGCCGACACGGTCCAGCTCGGCCCCCGCGCGGTGGGCCAGCACGTCACTGAGCGGCGACGCCTTCACCCCCGCACCCCACAATATGGTGAAGGTCGGAATCAATGTCTGTTCACCGCTCTTTGTGTCCTTTACCAGAACGTAATCATCAGCGATCTCCGTCACCAGCTTGTTGGTCTGAACGGTGACCCCCAGCCCGCGCAGCGCATCGGCGGCCGTGGCCGAGAGTTCTTCGGGATAGGCGGACAGAAGCCGATCCTGTCCTTCAATCAGGTCGATCTGCGCGTCGGCCGTGTCGATGGCGCGGAACTCCTCACGCATGGTATGCGTAGCCAGCTCGCCCAGCGCCCCGGCCAGTTCGACGCCGGTCGGCCCGCCGCCGACGATGACGAAGGTCATCAGCGCGCGGCGACGCTCGGGGTCGGTCTCGCGCTCGGCGGCCTCGAAAGCCAGCAGGATGCGCCGGCGAATCTTGACCGCGTCCTCGATGGTCTTCAACCCCGGCGCGAGCCTTTCCCATTCGCCGTCGTGGCCGAAATAATGGTGGCTGGCGCCCGTGGCGACGATCAGCGCGTCATAGGCGATCTCGTCCCCGTCTTCCAGGATGACGACCTTGCGCTCGGGGTCAATGTCGATCACCTGGCCGGTCAGAAACTGGGCGTTCTTCTGATCCTTCAGCGCCGCCCGCAGCGGCGAAGCGATATCTTCGGGCGACAGCCCGCCGGTCGCCACCTGATAGAGCAATGGCTGGAACAGGTGGAAATTGCGTCGGTCGATGAGCGTTACGTCGACCGGTGCATGCTTCATCGCCTTGATCGCGTACAGGCCGCCGAAGCCGCCGCCCACGATGACGATGTGTTCTTTTCGCTTGTTCATCTCTCTTCAATATCCTCGATAAATCGCTTTGTCCGACAGGGCGATTGGATAACGCCCTGAACTATTTTCGCCGGATCATTCGATTTCTCGCTATTGTAACCCCAATTGTGAAATTTGTTACAAACATTAGACGCCCTTAACCCCGATTTTCTTTCCCCATCATGGAACATGTGCAAATGAATGCGATGGAGTGGCGGAACAACGCGGCCGACGTTGTTTCCCCGTCAAACCTGCGGTTGCTGCATCCAATAAAGAGAAGGCCTCTGAAAGAATCAGATGAAAGCTCATTATCGACAGGGCCTTCGGTCTGGCATCGCCGGGTAATATTGACTAAACTACCTTGAGGCTGGACGGGATCATGAGAACACGTGCCTGTCCCGACGACGATTCAAACTAACAAAGG
>DAOMSB010000200.1:0-3424 GCA_035446145.1 Promineifilum sp. (SeqCode)
CCCGCAGGCTTGATTCGCTCCGCGCCAGGGGCGAGAAGTGTCAACCGCGGTTGACAGTTACTGGTTTGTTAGCAGTTTGTGGAGCCTAATCATGAATCGCAAGTTTTTGGGGTTGATAATCGTGCTGCTGGCGGCCGTTGTGCTGCCGGCGCAGTGGGCGACGGCCGGATCGGCTTTGCCGAATGCGGTCGCGCCTGTTTCCTTGATTCCCGGCGAGCCCAACGACACGTTCGGGGCCGCCATTCCCTTTGACCTTTACGCCCATGAGAACGCAAAAGGTTACTTTCTGACGGCCGCCGATGTCGATTTCTATCGCATAGAGGCGGCGACTCCCGTCGAACTGACCGCCATAGCGACCACAGGCTATGCCTTTGGCCACACAACCATGACGGCCGAGATCGCCATCTATGACGCGACGCACACATTGGTGACCCAAAACACCGGTTGCAACGACCCGGCCGAAACCATCACCACCCTATCCGAAGGCACAGCGTTTGTGCGCGTTCGGCCCTGTGCCGCGGGGCTTGATATCGACAAGGATTATCGCCTTGAAATCTACGCCGACGCGCTCGAGATGGAGCCGAACAACACGCGCCAGACAGCCAATGGCGGGTTGGCCCCCTACAATGAGTATGTAAATTACAACGTCTGGCAATCCGGGGCTGTCAGCCCGAGCGGAGATGTTGATTTCTATCGCATCCAGGACGCGGCCGATCAGGCCTTTCATGCGCAGGTGGACGCGGCCGAAGGCACGGCCCCGCTATCCCTCGCGCTGATGGCCGCCGACGGCACGATCCTGGCCGAAGGCGCGCCGTGCTGGTATGACGCCGGCGATAGCTGCATGGACACCATCTTGCCCGATGGCGCGACCTGGTATCTGCGCGTGCGCTCGGCCGCCCATCCGACCGGCAGCGGCCCGTATAGCCTCTATACGGTGCTGGAAGTCGAGCAATGGGACATCGAGCCAAACAGCACCCCGGCCGAGGCGATCCCCGTCGGTTATGGCACGGAAATCGACGTGGACGGCAGCGATGAGGGGGACGTGGATTACTACAGGTTCAACGGCCAGGCCGGCACAAAGGTACGACTGCTGATCCTGGAAGATTTCGATATGCCCTATGACGCCGGTTTGCTGGGCGTCGAGCTGTTCGACCCGTCGATGAACCCGGTGACCCTCAGCGGCGACCCCATCTTTCGCGGCACGCTGCCTTCCACCGGGCTGTATACCTTGAAGATCACCACGACCTATGATGCCGGGGAGTATGATTACCTCAGCGTCACACTCGACCGCGACAAGGGCAGCGAGCCGAACGATAACCGCCAGGCCGCGACACCGATCGAGATCGGCCCGGAGCTGGACATTGTTTTCGACTACCCATGCGACACGGACTGGTTCGTGTTCAATGGCCGCGCCGGGGACGCGCTGCGGTCGATCAATACCGAGCAGGTGAGCGAGAACGTTCGCCTCTACGCGGCCGATGGAACCCCCATGACCGGCCATGTGCTGCCGGCCGACGGAACCTATTACCTGCGGGCACAGGGGTACTACAGCGACAAGTGGGATAATTATTGCTACGAAGGACCGGAGACACATCCCTTTGGCGAGGCGCTGTGGGTCAGCCCAGCCGCCAATAAATTCGCCGGCGACAAACTGCTCAGCAGCGGCGATATCGTTACCCGCAAATCGGCCGCCGGTCAATGGCAGATCGTTTTCGATGCCTCCGACGTGGGCATCACCAAAAACGTCGTCGCCATCGAAAGGATGCCCAACGGCTCGATCCTGATGAGCCTGTCCGCGGCGCAGAACGTGGCCGGTCTGGGCAAGGTGCAGCCGCAGGATATCATCCGCTTCAACCCGACGTCGCTGGGCGACACCACGGCCGGGACGTTCGAGTGGTTTCTCGACGGCTCCGATGTGGGGTTGACGACGGCGGGAGAGAAGATCGACGCCATCTATATGCAGCAGGACATCGAGAACCCATTGCGCATCAGCCTGGCCGGCTCCGGCTCCGTGGCGAGAGTCAGCGGCGGCACGCTAAAGGTGGCCGACGAAGATATCCTGAACCTGGTCGGCGGCGTTTTCGGCGCGAATTCGGCCGGGGCATGGCGCATGGGCCTCGACGGCTCGACAGTGCCGGGGCTGGCAAAGGAAGATATCAGCAATCTGGCTCGCGTGGAGGTTTATCCCGCCCATGATTCGGTGCTGCTGCTGGGGCTGGATAGCGCGTTTACCGTCAACGGCACGAGCGGCACGATGTTCGATGTGATGAACGGCGACACGTGGCTGCCGGCGGTGCGGCAGCTGACGAACAAGAAGATCGACGGTCTGGCTGTCGGCCCGGCGCAGACACCGTAAACAATGACGAATTACGAATTACGAATTACGAATGAAGAACGCTCGTATCTCGTATCTCGTATCTCGTATCTCGTATCTCGTATCTCGTATCTCGTAGAGATGTTTTGAGGAAAATCATGAAGCGTTACATGTGGTTGTTAATCGGAGTCCTGCTGGCGCTGCTGATGGTGCTGGCGGGCGGGCGACAAGCGACAAGCGCGCGGGCCGCCGGTAATGGAATGGTTGAGAAGATCGTCTTCAGCAGTACCCGGTTGGGTTCGCAGCAAGATATCTATGTCATGAATCCGGACGGCAGCAACCAGACCCGGTTGACGACCGCCAGCGCTCATGATGTCGATCCTGCCTGGTCGCCGGACGGCACGAAGATCGCCTTCGCCAGCAGGCGCAACCAATATCAGTACGATATTTACGTCATGAACCCCGACGGCAGCGGCCAGACCCGGCTGACAACCGATTTGGGCCGCGATGAAATGGACCCCGCCTGGTCACCGGATGGGACACAGATTGCCTTCGTGAATGATAACGACGGCATCACTATCATGAACGCGGACGGCAGTGGTTCGATGCCCCTGACGGCCGAAGATGATGAAAACCCGTCCTGGTCGCCGGACGGCGCGAAGATCGCCTTTTGCCGGGGCGGCGATATCATGGTCATGGGTGTGGATGGCAATAACCTGACGAATTTGACGAACAACCCATCGGTTGATTGTTATCCCGAGTGGTCGCCAGACGGCACAAAGATCGTTTATGTGCGCTACCTGGCTGATGGGGCCGAGATCTTCGTCATGAATGCCGACGGCTCCGGCCAAACCCGTCTTACCAATAACCCCGGCGGAGATTTCGCGCCCGCCTGGTCGCCGGACGGGACGAAAATCGTCTTCAACTCCTGGAATAGCGATATCGGCGGCTACATAGCGATGATGGACGCGGACGGCGGCAACAAGACGGTCGTCTCTACGTATAATGACATGGTGGATTATTCCCCCGATTGGGGGGTGATACAGGGTGAGGCCTGGCCGAAAACCTTCCTGCCGACGGACGATGCCTATGTCGTTCAATCGAAGCCGA
>DAOMSB010000201.1:0-3341 GCA_035446145.1 Promineifilum sp. (SeqCode)
ATTAGCCTGGTTTGCTACCTATCAATACGCCATATTTTGTGAAAGGTTGCATCGTTTTGGATGGTCTTCTATTGAATAGCACAGACAAGATGAAGTTTACCGGTCGATCGTTAACGATCTGTTTGAATGGCCGGGGGGTCTTGATTTTCGTTCGCGGCTATGTTAATCTAAATATGACGCGATGCGTCATAAGTGAAAACCATGATCACTCAACCGATAATCGATTCGTTTGAAACAAAGACCGGTATTCGTGTTCATGTACGGCCGTTGATGGCCGAAGATGCGCCCTATCTGGTCGATCTCTTCGAGCATATGAGTTCGGAGAGTCGTTATAACCGATTCATGCAAGCCATCGACCATATCGACATCGATCGGATATGGTCCGAGGCGGAGCATATCGCGCACCTGATTGACGGGGACAGCTATGGGTTAGTGGCGTTCGTCGATTTGCCCGATCGCGACCATACGCCGGTGGGGTCGGCCCGGTTCGTGCGGTTTTCGCCGCAGCAGGCCGAGATTGCGGTCTCCGTGCGCGATGACCTGCAACACATGGGCATCGGTACTCACCTTTTACAGTTACTCATCGAGACCGCTTCCGAACAAGGGATAGAGCAGTTGGTCGGCATTGCCAGGAACAGCAATGAACCGATGTGGGCCATGCTGAAAAAGCTCGGCTACCGGCTGGAACGTCAGTCGGAAGGGAGCTACTCCCAGATCGTGCTTCATATTAGCGAGGTGCGCGGTGCTGCCAATGGTTGGCCGGACACGGCGGCCGACTACTCACCCGAACCGCAGCTCATAGGGTAACAGCATGAGCGGTTGACCGTTTAGCTCGCGCAGGCCCTCGCCCGTCAGCAGACGGCTGAGTGTCTCCACTGCCTCTTTCGGGGCGTTGCCGGGAAGCGTATAGCTCGAATCCCGGGCGATGAAGTTCGTCACCGGGATCGTATATTCATCATCAGTTGGAAGGGCGGCCAGTTCGGCCGCCTTTCTGATCGCGTCCACGAAATCCCCATGGCTGTCGACGAGTCCGTGCCCTTGCGCCTGTCGCCCGGTCCAGACCCGGCCCGCGCCGACCTCGTGCACCTGTTCCGTCGTCATGTTTCGGCCGCGCGCGACGACTGCCTTGAATTGATCGTAGATAACGTTGATCGTCCGCCAGTTGATTTCCCGGTCTTCCGCCGACATGGGGCCGGAGCTGCGATACAACCCGGCATGGTGGCCCCGCTCAACGGCTACCCGGTTGGCCGCTATCTTGCCATATAGCCCATCCGAGTTGACCCTGGTCTGGATGACGCCGATCGATCCGGTCAACGTCGCCTGTTGGCTCATGATGTGGCGGGCCAATGCGGAGACGTAGTAACCGCCGGACGCGGCCACGTTGCCCATGTAGACCACAACGGGCTTCCTGGCGGCGATTTGTTCGATTTGCCGGCCGATCAGATCGGAGGCCAACGCCGAACCACCGCCGGAATCGACATGGAAGATCAGAGCCGCCATATCGTCGAGCTTTTCCACACGTCGCAACAAGGCGACCAGCGTCTGATCGCCGGCCGTTTTGCCGCCGATAAAAGGGATGGGCAAATCAATGGGCGGCGTGCGGCTGGTTCCCATGTCGATTAGCCCTTCGAGGGACACCACGCCGATGTAGCGTCGCGGGCGGCGGCGATGTTTCTCAATCAGGAGCCGGCGCGCTTGCCGCCATTGCATCAGTCTGATCGGCTTGGTCGAATCCTTCCCCTTGGGGCTTGTTGAATCAGAAATGGCGTCGCCCTGGCCGGTGGCCGTCTCCGCCGCGATGGCGGAGCGCTCGGCGTGGGTGCGTTTTTCAAGCCATGAAGGTAGTTGGTCGTCGTAGGCGACACCATCCACCAGGCCCAGGGCCAGAGCAGCTTCTGGCGTCAGCGGCCCATCATCGATGATTTGCCGTATCGCCGCCTGTTCCAGGCCACGCGCGGCGGCCATGTCGGCCGTCAGCATATCGAACTGGTCGTCGAGCAACCAGTCCAGTTGGGCGCGATATTCCGGCGAAAAGTCATCGCGGCTGAAGCGATCCATGGCTGTCTTGTAGGGCGAAATCTGGACGACTTCCGCTTTCACGCCGGCCTTGGCCAGCGTATCTTTCAGAAAGGTAACCTCGGTGTAAAGGCCCAAAACCTCGAAATGACTGCTGGGGGGAATGATGATCGCGCCGGCGGCCGAGGCGGCGTAGTAATGGGCCAGATCGACGTAGGGCGTGTAGACAATGGCTTCCTTGCCCGCGGCCCGCAGGCGCAGCACGGCCGCGCGGAAGTTCTGGAGCGTGGCCAGGCCGGCCGAAAAACCGCGAAAGACGAATACCACGCCGCGAACATTGTCCGCGTCGGCGATGATCTGGAGTTTGCTGTTTAACTCCTGCATGCTGAGCGGGTCGGGCGGCAAGGGGAGCCGCCGCTCGAGGAAGCCCCGTTTGGGGCTGCTGCGTTCGGGCAGCGGGCCGCCGACGGGCAGGACGACATAGTCAATTTCTGCATTTCGTAGTCGCCGTATTCCATTGCGATATGTGATGCCGGCGGCGGCCGATCCATCGGCCAAGGCCTGCATAATCTTCGATGGCATCTGGCTTAACTTCCGGCGAGAGGCCGGCGGTTGGACAGGGAGATTTGGCGTTTCAATCATTCTTTTTGAATCCGGGATGTTATCGTTACTTGCATGAGTTTAGTTCGTAGGTCATGGTGGGGTCAAGTGAGATAGAATAGCTCACATATGAGGCCCAACGCACAATTCACCCTGATCTTCGCCAATGGCATGCTTGAGCGCACAGCCTGGTTGGCGCCTTACCTGGCACAGGCTCGCTCGGTGATTGCCGCTGATGGCGGCTTGCGCCACTTGCTGGCGCTGGGTCGCCTGCCCGATATTCTCATCGGCGATCTCGACTCGCTGCCCGAAGGTGCGGAAGCTGTGCTCGTCGGCGAGGATATCGACGTCATACGCTTCCCGCGAGCCAAGGATGAGACTGATCTTGAGCTGGCCCTGCTGCACGCCATCGAACGCTTCCCCGATGATGTTTTGTTGATCGCCGGTGGGTTCGGCGGCCGGATCGACCATACCCTGGCCAATATCACGCTTCTCGCGCGTCCCGCCTTCATCGGCCGCGCCATCTATTTTATTGAGGAAGATCAGATGGCGTGGCTCATCGACGACGAAACGACGATCACCGGCCGGGTTGGAGATGTCGTCTCGTTGATCCCTCTGGGGGGCGATGTTGCCGTAATTGAAACAAGCGGCCTTCGCTGGTCATTGGCGAATGAGACCTTGTCGCTTGGCCCCGCGCGGGGGATGAGCAACGAGATGACGGCCGC
>DAOMSB010000202.1:0-3338 GCA_035446145.1 Promineifilum sp. (SeqCode)
GGCGGCCCGCTTTGCGCCTGGCTGCGTCGTGAATCGACCAGCACCAGCCCCCCCAGCATGAGGAGAATCAGGCCGATAATAAATAATTTTGTCCGCAGACGTGGCTCAAAGGGTGTACTCATGGCAGAACCGGAATATAGGATAATGTCACAGGGGCTTATGGAAACTGCCAAACCCTCTAGCCTTCAGTATATGAGTGGTCATTGCAAGTGGGCAAGGTTGTAGCGCGATTTTGATCTCTTTTTTCACACCGTGGTCGCTGTTCACACCTGGCGAAAGCATGGGGATCAACGCTGCCCGTTCGTAAAACAGGTGACCCAAGGCTATAATAATCCTCTGTGCTTTCGGAAAAGATTACGACGGACTGGATTGACGGCGCGCGCCAGGGAAACCCGCGCGCCATTGCGCGCCTCATCACGCGGGTGGAGAGCGATGCTGCGGCCGCGCAAACCATCATCCGCGCCATCTATGCCCATACCGGCCAGGCCCATATCGTCGGCATCACCGGCTCCCCCGGCTCCGGCAAGAGCAGCCTGGTCAATGAGCTGGCCAAGAGCTTTCGGCGCGGCGGCCGTCGCGTCGGCATTGTCGCCGTCGATCCCACCAGCCCGTTCACCGGCGGCGCGATTTTGGGCGACCGGGTGCGCATGCGCGATTTATCGGGCGACGACGGGATTTTTGTCCGGTCGATGGCTTCGCGCGGCAGCCTTGGCGGTCTGGCTCGCGCCACACAGGCCGCGGTAAAGATTCTCGACGCCGCCGGCTACGAAGTCATCCTGGTCGAGACGGTCGGCGCCGGGCAGGCCGAAGTAGACATCGCCCGCGCCGCCCATACCACCGTTGTCCTCGAAGCGCCGGGCATGGGCGACGACGTTCAGTCTATCAAGGCCGGCATCCTGGAGATCGCCGATATCCTGGTGGTTAACAAGGCCGACCAGCTGGGGGCCAATCGCACCGTCAAATCGCTGGAGATGATGCTCCATCTGGCGCTGCCCGCCCTTAGCGACGGACATCATCATAACGACGGCCATCATCGCGGCGATCCTCACCTTGCTGAGCCGGCCGGCCGAGCCACGCCGGGCTGGGATATTCCCGTGCTGCGAACGACGGCGACGACCGGCGCGGGGGTGGACGAACTGGCCGGGATGGTGGATCGTCACCGCCTGTATTTAAAGGAATCCGGCGGGTGGGCGGTTCGCGAGCATGCTCGCGGCCTGGCCGAGATCGAGCGGCTGTTGCGCGATCGGTTTATCGACGAGATGGTCGCCCGCGTTCCGCTCGCCGAGCGGGAAGCGCTGGTTCGCGCCGTGGCCGAGCGTCGCCTGGATCCCTATACGGCCGCTGACCGCCTTTTCCAGGCCACCGGCCTATTCGCGTCGTAATCAGATTTATTTGAGTGTGGAGAGTTCATGTTCGGCAATATCAAACTTTATGCCGGTTCTGCCTGCCCCGAGTTGGCTCAACGCATAGCGGATTACATGGGTATTCGTCTCAATCGATGGGATCTCATCACATTTCCCAACGAGAATATCTTCATTCGTCTGAACAGCAGCGTGCGCGGCCAGGATGTCTATCTCATCCAGACCCACGACCGGCCGGTTCATGACAATATTATGGAGATGCTGATCGCCATCGACTGCTTCAAGCGCGACTCGGCCGGGCGGGTGACGGTCGTCATTCCTTACCTCTCCTATTCCCAGAGCGACAAGAAAGACCAGCCGCGCGTGCCCATCACCGCTCGCTTGCTGGCCGACATGATCGAGGTGGCCGGCGCCGACCGCTGGGTGACCATCGATCTCCACGCCGGGCAAATTCAGGGCTTCTACAAGATCCCCGGTGACTCATTGACCGCGCTCCACATCATCTGCAAATATATCCGCGAGAAAAGCCTGGATGCCACGGTGGTGACGACCGACCTGGGCTATGCCAAAGGCGGCCGCAATTATGCCGAAGCGCTGGGCTTCCCGCTGGCGTTCGTGGAGAAGCGACGCGTGGGCAACGAAACGGGGCGCGAGGCGCTGACCCTCATCGGCAGCGTGGAAGGCAAGGATGTGCTGATCGTCGACGACCTGGTGGACACGGCCGGGACGGTGGAGCAAGCGGTGCAGGTTGTGCGGGAGCGGGGCGCGCGCGATGTCTATCTGGCTTTCACCCACGCCGTCCTCTCCCCGCCGGCCGTTGAGCGGCTCGAAAGGATGAATATCAAGGAGATCGTGACGACCGACACGCTCCCCATTCCCCCCGAGAAGCGGCTGCCGAATATGACGGTGCTGACCGTCGCCGAATTACTCGGCGAGGTGATCCTGCGCTCGCACGAGGGTCGCAGCGTGGGCGAGCTGTTCAATGAGTAGCGGTTCGATTTAACCCGATCCGGCCGAACGTCAACAACTTAACGTATCCCTAGGGAACCGGTTCCTTTGTGCGAGATTCCCTATAATTGAATGCGCCATGTTTAAGAAACTTGTAAACAGCATTGTCGGTGATCCGAACAAAAAGATAATCAATAACCTGCGGCCGACCGTCTCCGCCGCGAGTGAATTCGAATCGCGGCTGAAGCAGCTGCCCGATGAGGCTTTCCGCGACCGCACGGCCGAGCTGAAAGAGCGCGTGGCCGCCGGGGCCGACCTCGACGACGTTCTGCCCGAGGCCTACGCGCTCGTGCGCGAAGCCTCTCGTCGCGCCATCGGCCTGCGCCATTACGACGTGCAGATCATGGGCGGCATCCTGCTCACTCAGGGCGAGGTCGTCGAGATGCGCACCGGCGAGGGCAAGACGCTCGTCGCCACGCTCCCGCTCTATCTCAATGCCCTGGCCGGCGAGGGCGCTCATCTGGTGACGGTCAACGAGTATCTGGCCCGCCGCGACGGCGGCTGGATGGGCAAGATCTTTCACCTGCTCGGCATGTCGGTCGGCGTCATCGGCCCGCTGGGTTTTTCGGCCCTGTTCGACCCCGAATACGTCAACCCCGGCGCCGAGCTGGAAGACGAACGGCTGGTTCACTGGCGGCCGAGCACTCGCCGTCAGGCCTACGAGGCCGATATCACCTATGGCATCAGCAGCGAATTCGGCTTCGACTATCTGCGCGACAACATGGCCGTGCGGCAAGACCAGCTCGTGCAGCGCAATCTCCACTTCGCCATCATCGACGAGGTCGACAACATCCTCATCGACGAGGCCCGTACGCCGCTCATCATCTCCGGCCCCGCGGCCCGTTCCGGCAAGGATTACGTCCGTTTCGCCGAGTACGTGCGCCGGTTGCGAGCCAACACCGCCGACGAGGAAGAGGAACCCAACGGCCACTACGACATCGACGAGAAGAGCCGCAGCATCAGCCTGAC
>DAOMSB010000203.1:0-3328 GCA_035446145.1 Promineifilum sp. (SeqCode)
GGTCAACGGCGTGGAGAACCTGCTCTTCCTGCGGCGGCTGGCCGAACGCATCGACGGTGATTGGCCGGGCGTGTTGGCCGATCTGGAAGCGACGCGAGCCGCTTTGGTGAGCCGGGGCGGCCTCATCGCCAACGTCACGCTGGACGAGGCGCGCTATGGTCAATTCGCCCCGCGCCTGGCGGAGTTCATCGACGCCTTGCCGAAACAATCCGTTCGCATCGAGGGAGGCCCCAATGACCTGGCGACCTTGCCTCGCTATGAAGGGCTGGCTTTCCCGGCCCAGGTGAACTACGTCGGCAAGGGCGGCCGTCTCTACGATCTGGGCTACGAACTCGACGGCTCGATCGCCGTGATCAACAACCTGTTGCGAACCGGCTACCTGTTGCAGAAGATCCGCATTCAGGGCGGAGCCTATGGCGCGTTCTGCACCTTCAGCGCCACGTCAGGCATCTACACTTATCTGTCCTATCGCGACCCCAACGTAAGCAACACGCTGGCGGTCTACGACGCGACGGCCGATTTCCTGCGCGGGCTGGAATTGAGCGAAGACGAGTTGACGCGCGGCATCATCGGAGCCATCGGCTCCATCGACGCCTACCAGTTGCCTGACGCGAAGGGATACACCTCGCTGACGCGCTATCTGACCGGCGAGACCGACGAGCGCTTGCAGCGGTTCCGCGATCAGGCGTTGGGGACGACGACGGCCGACTTCCGCAAGCTGGCCGACGCGCTGGAAGCGCTGAAGACTTCGGGCGATGTGGTTGTGCTCGGCAGTCGTGAGGCGCTCGACGGCGCGGCAATTGATCTGGCGATGACCCGCGTGATGTAGGGTCGACATTCCTGTCTGCCAGATTAGTGAGACAGACATTCCCGTCTGTCAGGTTGCCCGTGGAGCAGACAGGAATGTCTGCTCTACTAACCTGGTTCTCATGCGCCTTTCTTATTTGTGGTATACGGTGGGAACTCCTGTTAAGATAGCGAGCTGTCTGTCCGGGGCGCGCTGCGCCTCACATTTGTCCGTCGCAGACGAAAATCGCGCGACGGGCAGCCCATGTCAGGAGAATGAGAACTAAAATGCGCAAGATTTATCTGCCGGTTCTGATTGTGACAGCTCTGTTGCTGGCGGGCTTGGCGATTGTAACCGGTCCCGCTGCTCCGGCTTACGGTCAATCATCCGCTCCAGCTACGCCGCGCGCCGACGGGTCGATCGTCCACATCGTGCAGCCGGGCGAGTCGCTGTGGGGCATTGCCATCCAGTATGCGTCCATACTGGGCATGTCCGCCGAAGACGCGCTGCCTTATCTTCAGGAGCTCAACAACAACCCGGCATTCATCAATCCGGGCGACGAGGTCATCATCCGCCAGGGCGAACCGGCCACGGCCACGCCCGAGCCGACCATTGAAGCCACGGTAGACACCGCCGCGACGGCCGAGGCGACCGCTCCAGCCGCCGAAGTTCCTCCGGTCGACCTTGCGCCAACCCAGGCGCCGGCGGGGACGATCTGCGTGGCCGCCTTCGATGACGCCAACGCCGACGGCCAGCGCAACGAAGGCGAACCATTGATAGCCAACGCGGCTATCGCGCTGGCCCGTGCCGGGACGACGACCTCCACCTATATTACTGACGGGATCAGCGAGCCGTTCTGCTTCGAGTTGACTGAAGCCGACTCCTATGAGTTACAGGTCTTCCCGCCGGCGGGGTTCACCTCGACAACCGAGGATACGTGGGCGGTGGCCATTGCCAATGGCGAGTCCTACACGGTGTCGTTCGGACTGACGACCGCGCCCGCCGCAACCGCTACTCCGGCCGCAAGTGACGCGGCAACTCCGGCCGCAGGCGACACGACGGCATCGGCCACGGGCGGGTTCGGAAGCCTGGGCTGGATCGTAGCCGGCATCGCCGTTGTGCTGGTGTTACTGGCGGTGGTCGGCGTCGTGCTGCTGCGGCGCGGCTAATCAATCGGGGGCGTTAGCAAGGCGCGGCACACTCTTGATTAAGCGTCGTGTCTGCACAGGCAAGCAAGAGAAGAGAGGTCATGAGGGCCTCTCTTTTTTATTAGCCGAGCAGTTCCACGCCGGCGGAAATAAGGATGTCCTGGGCCAACCAGGCATCGTCGCGCCGGACGTGGAAGAAAAGCTCGTGGTTCCAGTAGCCCCAACCCCACATGTCGATGCCGTATTGCTTCAGCAGTTTGGCGATTGAGCGCTTGTCCCATCTGCCCGCCAGCGGTACGTAAAGAACATAGGTGTTGGTGCCGATGAAGCTCTCGGCCGTCTCGGTCAGTAATCCCAGCGGGCCATAACGCGCAACAGCCTTCCGCCATCTGGCGCGGCGAAATGTGCCGAACATCGTCTCAATGATCAGCGGCCAATAGAAGCTGGTCATAAATTCCAAAAAGTGAAGCATGGCAAGTCATCTCTCAATAAAGAACATATGTTCTGGTATTGTAGATGACTTATACAGATTGTCAAAAGTGATTTATGTGGGTTATCAAACTTAAAATATTCGATTTGGCCCCGCGTAACCCGCATTAATAGCGATAAAAAACGGCTACCCTGTTATAATTGGTTTGTTCCATTGGATTGGCTGTTTGCGCGCGATGAATGTTGGGGTGGGATGCTCGAGCTTTTCGAAGGTTTCGCCAAACTACTTTTCAATATGATCTTCATGCCGTTACTGGACAGCGGCATTTACCGGCAAGGGTTTTGCGCCGGCATGTTAATTGCGCTTGCAATCGGCTGGTCCTCACGGGCGCTCCTCGCTGCGCGCGGCAAGATTACGGTCTTCTTTGCCGATGTTCAACCTAGTCTTAAGTCTTCCCCAAGTCCCTACAAGCGCATGAATGGCTGTTTATTCGGCCTGTTGACTTTCCTCTTGTTTATAGTAACCACCCTCACTTTCTTGTGGGCGTTCACTTACTTCCTGAGCCGATAAATCGCTCCCCCGTGGGGGAACAGGAATCCGGTTTTGGCCAATCGTCGCCTTAGCATCACCTAAACGTTTCCCGACCGCATGGCAACCCCTCGCGGATTCTTCTACACTGGATGTGGAACTAATAGAGTGCGATTATTCGTCTTATACCTATGCAGACCAACCAGCAACCCCCTGTCCAATACGTCCCCGCCACGCCGCCGCCGGCCCGCCAAAAACGCGGCTGCGGTTGCATCGGCGGCGCCATTCTGGGCGTCATCGCCCTCATGCTGCTCATTGTCGTCGGTGGCGCGGCCGCCGCCGGCGGTCTCGTCTACGCCAACTGGTCGCGCGAGATCGAATCCGGCGTGGCCAGCCTGGAGACCGCCCGCGATCGCGAGACCTTCGAGACCACCC
>DAOMSB010000204.1:0-3325 GCA_035446145.1 Promineifilum sp. (SeqCode)
CCGGCTTCGCCGTCCCGTCGCCCCGATCCCCGTTATTCAGTTTGCTGTTCATCGTGTACTACCTTGTCAATTGATGCCCCGGACCGGTTACTGGCTAAAGCGTTGCCCAAAAGAGCTTCCGGAATGCATCACTGGCTCACTTATGAAAGTAGCATGGCAAGGTTACGAAATAGATTAAGATCTTCCGCGGGGCGAAGGTCTTTTGAAGGATGAATCACGCATGGCCGGGCGAACATTATCCGGCCTCGACCACTTCCCCCCACAACGCCGCAAACGCCGCCGCCCCGGCCGAACGGGGGGCGAACTCGGCTACCGGCGCGCGTCGCTCGGCCATGCGCTCGATGTCGCCGGCGTAGGGGATGGTCGTGAAGAGGAAGCGGCCGTCGGCGTGGCGGTCGTCGGTCAACTGGCGGTGCAGCGTCTTGCGGCGGTCGACCATTGAGTAGAAGGCCAGCACCCGCGGCCGGGCCGTCTCCATTCGCGACAGAAAGTCGTCGATGAGCGCCAGGGTGCGCAAGGACAGCGCCGCGGGGATGACCGGCACCAGCAGCGTGTCGGCCGCGGCGAACATGCTCTCCGTCGTCAGCGTCAGCCCCGGCGGGCAGTCGAGAAAGACGGTGTGGTAGTGGGCTTCCAGCGGCTCCAGCAGCTTGCGCAGCTGCTTCTCCGGCCGCTTCTTCTCGCTCAAGTCAAGGTCCATGTTGCGATAGGAGAAATCGGCCGGCAGCAGTTCCAGATTATCGTAAGCCGTCGGCTTCACGTATCGGGCCAGGGGGCTTTTGCCGCGCAGCAACGCCTTGCGGCCGCCTTTCACCTTCGGTGGCACTTGCAGGCACCAGGACGCCGCGCCCTGTGGGTCGAGATCCCACAGCAGCGTCGGGCGGCCGTCGCGCGCCGAGTGCCAGGCCAGATTGACCGCCGCGGCCGTCTTGCCAACCCCGCCCTTGATGTTATACAAAGCGATGACGCGCACGGGCTAATTATGACCCAAGCGGGGCGAGTGACAAATTAAGGAGTCGAAAGGGAAGGCGACCATCAGGAAACAGCCGCGGCCAGCCGCTTCTCCATGTCGCGCAGGTCGGCGCGCAGGGCGGCCAGTTCGGGGAAATCGGGCTGATGTTTGAGATCGGCCTTCAGGATTTCGAGGCCGTCCCGGAACTTCACCATGTCGGCGGAGACTTCTTCCGCCTTCTCGATCTCGCCGTTTCGCTCCAGCGCGCGGGTGAGGTAGTAGTAGGCCTGCAGCTCATAGGTGACGTCGGGCAGACCCAGCCGCGTTGACGCCGCCAGCGCTTCGGCCGCCTCGCGCACGTCGCCCAGCCGGTAGAGGGCCAGCCCCTGATGGAAGTGATAGAGGGCGTGCTTGGGTGACAGGTCGATGGCCTTGCTGTAGGCATCGGCCGCGCGCTCGTAATGCCCCCCGGCCAGATAGAGCTGGCCGAGCGTGTTGTGAACCGGGTGAGCGTCGGGCCGCAGCTCCAGCGCCTTCAGCGCGTCGCGCTCAGCCTGGCGGAACTGCATCGCCGACAGGTAGATGAGCGACCGCAGCTGGTAGGACTCCCAGAACGTCGGGCGAGCGTCGATGGCTTTGTCCACCAGATCGAGCGCCAGTTCGGAGTTGCCGCGGCTGAAGTTGCGCCGGGCCATGCGATAGGAAAACGGCACCGACACGACGCGCTGGAGAGCCAGCAGCAGCAGACTGCCGCTGACGCCGGTGATGGCGTAGAGCGCCTCGCCGCGGATCATGCCGAAGGTGATGCCCGCGATGGCCGGCACGGCCAGCAACAGCGAGAGGATGCGCTCGCCGGGCGTGATGGACAGCCGCCGCTGATACCAGAACAAATAGACAACCAGCCCCACGGCGATGATAGCCGACACGGCCACGTCGAACCGGCCGGGAGCGATGCCATAGATGATCAGGCCGATCACCCAGATGACGGCCGAGATGGCGACCGGCCACACGACGCTGTTGCGGAGTTCGCTGCGCGACGGCCGTTCGCTGGGCTGTCGGGTGGGTGTCTGTGCTTGTTTGGCCACGGCTACCTCATTGACATTCGCGCGGGTTCACATGACAATACGGGTTTGCTTGGCGGGCAATGCTCGCTCATCACGATCATAAGGCAATCAATTCGATGACGCAACCCTCAATTCCGGGATTTCGCGACGTGCCGCGCACCGGCGTAATCTACGTCATGCACCGCGCCGGCGAACTCGGCTTCACCTACGATTCGGTCGATTGGGCCAATTTGGGCCAGGGCGCGCCGGAGACCGGCCCCCTGCCCGGCGCGCCGGCGCGCATCAACGCCGTCACCATCGACCCGCGCCGCCATGAATACGGCCCCATCACCGGCCAGATCGCGCTGCGGACGAAGGTGGCCGACCTCTACAACACGCTCTACCGTCAGGGCAAGCGCAGCCAGTATACGTGGGAGAACGTCAGCATCTCCGGCGGCGGCCGCGTGGCCCTGGCCCGCATTGCCGCCGCGCTGGGTAACATCAACATGGGCCACTTCTTGCCCGACTACACCGCCTACGAGGAGCTGCTGAGCATCTTCAAGGCGTTCATCCCCATCCCCATCCTGCTCGACCCCGACCTGGGCTATCAGGCCCCGCTGGACATGATCAAGCGCGAGATTCAGGGGCGCGGGCTGAAGGCGCTGCTCGTGAGCAACCCGGCCAATCCGACCGGGCAACTCGTCCAGGGCGAGCGGCTGGCCCAATGGGTGCAGCTGGCCCGCAACTATCGCTGCTCGCTCATCCTCGACGAGTTCTATTCCCACTACATCTATAATGGAGAGAACGGGGGAGAAAGGGAGAAAGGAGGAAAGGGAGAGGGGGAGAAAGGGAGCGCCGCCGGGACTCCGCTGCCCAAAATGGTCTCGGCCGCGGCCCACGTCGAGGATGTCGACCGCGACCCGGTCATCATTGTCGACGGCCTCACCAAGAACTGGCGCTATCCCGGCTGGCGCATCAGCTGGACGCTGGCCCCCAGGGACGTCATCCACGCCATCGCCAGCGCCGGGTCGTTTCTCGACGGCGGGGCCAACAACCCGTTCCAGAGCGAAGTGCTGGGGCTGCTGGAGCCGGAGTGCGTCTATCAGGAGACGGCCGCCATCCAGGCCGCCTTCCGCGCCAAGCGGGACTACATGCTCGACCGGCTCTACAAGATGGGCGTGCTGGTGGAAGTGGAACCGGGCGGCACCTTCTACGTCTGGGCCAACCTGTCGCAGCTGCCGCCGCCGCTCAACGACGGCCTACAGTTCTTCGAGGCCGGGCTGGAGGAGAAGGTCATCACCGTGCCGGGGGTGTTCTTCGACGTGAACCC
>DAOMSB010000205.1:0-3312 GCA_035446145.1 Promineifilum sp. (SeqCode)
GCCTTGAAAGGGCCACGTCCTGGTCCCCTAGACGATGAGGGCAACGGAGGGAATTCTAGCACCGGCGCGGCGGAAGGTCAACATCTCATGTAGAATTACGTTAGCCTGAGGACTGCGGAGAAATCCAAACCTAATGAACCCGTTTTTGCCCTTTGAAGTGCGCGAAATAAGACCCGACGAAACGGCCGCGCTCTTCGTTGTCCATGCTGCCATTGCTCCGGTGGACGCCGGGCAATTGTTGGATTGGACGCAGGAGCTGGAGGAGCGGCTTGAGGCGGGCAGTCGCGTATGGGTGGTGGCTCGTGGCCGGCGATTGGCCGGCTATGCAGCGGCCGATCAATTGCCTGGCCTGCCGGGCGTCTATTATCTGTCCGGCGGCATCGTGCCGGCGCGCCGGCGACAAGGGCTGGGCACGATGCTGCTGCGCCATGTTCAGGAGGTGGCCGCCAACGCCGGGATTGGGCAGCTATCCTGCCGCGTGGCTGATCTCGAAGGCGACACCGCGGGCTTCCTGCTTCGGCGGGGCTTCTACGTCGAGCATGAGGAGTGCCTGCTTGCTCTCGACGACTTTTCCGGCTTGCCGCCGCTGATGGACGAGTTAAGTTTAGGCTTGGCTGTTTTCCCGCAAGCTGAGGCCGTGGCCCATTTCTTGCGGGTCTATGACGACAGCTTTACCGGCATGGCCTGGTCGCAGCCCTACACCGAGGCGGAGGTCTTTGCCCTGTTGGCTCAACCCGATGATCTGTTGTTCGCCGTCATCGAAGACAGGCCGGTCGGCGTGATCTGGCACGAGATGATGTCCGCGGAAGTCGGTCGGGTGGAGCCGTTGGGCGTAGGGCGCGAGCATCAGGGTCGGGGAATCGGCCGTCGACTGCTGCTGGCGGCGTTGGAAGGGTTGCGGCAGCGCGGCGCGCAGGAGGTGCAAATCGGGGTTTGGCGCACAAATCACGCAGCCATGGCCCTTTATACAAGCCTGGGCTTTGTGGAAGTTGACAACTGGTACTTCCTGGCGCACGATGTCGGCGTGTCGGAGAGCGGGTAAAGACTGAATTAGGAACGACTTTAACCCGTTGCGCTTTGCCCGATTCTCCTTACAATCACATCTTGATAGTATTGGTTTGAAGAAGCCGGCTCCGGCCGGACAGCATTGTTAAAAACGGAGACCATGCGAATGATGTTCAAAGACAGAGCCGATGTAGGTCGCCGATTGAGCGGGCAGCAATACATTCCGTCAGATGAGATCGCCACGGTGATCTATCTGGCTCAATCGTTGTGCAAGCCGATCCTGGCCGAAGGCCCCGCGGGTGTGGGCAAGACGGAACTGGCCAAGGCCTGGGCGGCCGCGCTGGGCGCGCCGCTCGTTCGTCTGCAATGTTATGAAGGTCTGGACGAGAGCAAGGCGCTGTATGAATGGGAATACGCCAAGCAGATGCTCTATACCCAGCTCCTGCGCGACACCTTGCATAATGTATTGGGCGATGTGAGCAGCCTGGCCGAGGCCGCCGGCCGGCTGGCGCGGGAGGAAGACGTCTTCTTCTCGGAGCATTTTCTGCTGCCCCGGCCGTTGCTGAAAGCCCTGACGTCCGACGAGCCGGTCGTCCTGCTCATCGACGAGATCGACCGCGCCGATGTGGAGTTCGAGGCCTTCCTGCTTGAAGTCCTCAGCGATTTCCAGGTCAGCGTGCCCGAACTGGGTACGATTCGCGCCCGGCACCAACCCATGGTTCTTCTGACCTCCAACAACACCCGCGAATTGAGCGAAGCGCTCAAGCGCCGGTGCCTCTATCTCTACGTTGGGTATCCCACACTCGAAGCGGAACTCGATATCGTGCATCTGAAAGTGCCCGACCTGAAGCCTGATCTGGCGCGGCAGGCGGTTGCTACTGTGCAGCAATTGCGCAACATGGATTTGCGCAAGGTGCCGAGTATCAGCGAGACCCTCGACTGGGCGCGCGCGCTGGTGGCGCTCAATGCCCAGTCGATTGACGAAGAGACCATGAGCAACACCCTGACCGTGCTGTTGAAGTACGAGGCCGACGTGCAAAAGGCCAAGCGCATGATGGGGGGCGGCGGCCGCAACCGACCCGGCGGACGATAGGCCCGCCGGGGTGGAGGGACGATGGACGATCGGATAATCGAATTCGTGCGGGGCATGAGAGCCGCCGGGGTGCGCGTGTCGATGGCCGAATCGGCCGACGCCATGCGCGCCATCGAGGTGCTGGGCATCACGGACAAAGATCTGTTTCGCCAATCCCTGCGCACGACGCTAATCAAAGAGTCCGAGGACTTCGCCGTGTTCGAGGAGCTATTCCCGCTCTACTTCAGCGCCGGCGGCCCGCCGATGCAAAACGCGATGGAGGATTTGAGCGAGGATGAACAGGAGATGCTCCAGGCCGCGCTCCAGGCGTTGAGCGGCCGATTGCAGGCATTGATGGACTGGCTGACCAGCGGCGAGGGGCCGACGAAGGAAGAGCTGGAGCAAATGGCCGAGCGGGCGGGTGTCCAATGGGCCAACAATCAGCAGGAAGCCCGATGGGTCACCCGGCGAATGTTGCAACAGATGGGCATGGCTCAACTGGAAGACCAGTTGCGCGAACTAATGGAGCGACTGGCGGAGATGGGCATGAGCCAGGAAGCCATCGAGAAGCTGATGGGCGTCGTCGAAGCCAACCGCGAGGCTCTGACCGAGCAGATGGCGCAGAGCGTCGGCCGCCGGATCGCCGAGCAGCGCGCCAATCGCCCCGATGACCTCTATGGCTCCGACCTGATGAATAAGCCGTTCGAAGCGCTCTCGCAGGAAGAGGCCAATCTGTTGCGCAAGGAAGTGCAACGGCTGGTGACGCAATTGCGCAGCCGGGCTGCCCTGCGACGCAAGCGTGGCAAGGAAGGGCGCTTCGATTCCAAGGGCACCATCCGCGCCAATCAGCGCTATGGCGGCGTGCCGATAGAGTTGAAATTCAAGCGCAAGAAGTTGAAACCCAGCCTCGTGCTCATCTGCGACATCTCTCGCTCCATGTTGTCTGTGGCCGAGTTCATGCTGCGCCTCACCTATGAGTTGCAGGATCAGGTCGCCAAGACCCGGAGTTTTGGTTATTACAGCGATATGGAAGAGATCAGCCTGACGATGGCGGGTAATCGGCCGGCTGAAGCGGTGGATGGCGTCATGGAGAGATTCTATGGTCGCGCGCCGCAACATTACGCCACCGATCTTGGGCACAGCCTGGGGACGTTCTATCACAACTGGCTCGACAGCGTGAACAATCGCACGACGGTCGTCATCCTGGGCGACGGCCGCAATAACTTCAATGATCC
>DAOMSB010000206.1:0-3290 GCA_035446145.1 Promineifilum sp. (SeqCode)
CCGCCTGACGGTGATCGGTCGGACGAAATCCTTGTATTCAACCGTGGCTCTCTGTCGACGCCGTTTGAGGTGACGAAAGCCATGAGCGGATTTATCGAGGACAAGCCCCCGACGGGCCCGGCCAACGCCAACTGGGTCACCGGACAGTATGCCGGGTTCGCCGACGGCACGCTCTATTATAGAGCGCGCGTCGTCGGCATCCCCGTGGATCAGCCCGGCATGAAGTTCGGCTTCTGCTTCTGGGAGAACGGCTACGTCAATGAGGAGTGTCGTGGGCAGGAATTCGACGCCATCCCCGGCACGGAAATGACCTGGTCGCATGCGCTGAGTGATATGTGGGTAAAGTCTCCGATCAACTGGGCTAACCCGCGTACCAAGCATGGCATCGTCGTCCGTAACCAGAATAACAAGCCGGTCAGCGCCAAGAAGGGCTGGAACTGGTATGGCGAAAATCCTGACCATTGGTACCCGATGTATATCCATTACACAGTTGTTCTTGTCAAGGATGGCGGTACCTTTAGCGGCTGGGATTATTACGGCTGGTAGTTAATCGCCGCGTTTCGAATCTGATGTAAAACATGACAGGTTTCTGAAATCTGTCATGTTTTTTATTGTGGTTGACACATCCCCTTTAATTGACTAACCTTTAGGTAATTGTTCAGATAACAACCGTATACTCATCGAGAGAGGTGGAGGGACCGGCCCTGCGATACCTCGGCAACCGACTGAATACTCAGGAAGGTGCCAAATCCGGCAGAGATCGACGGCAGGTCGATCATCTGGAAGATGAGAGAGACTTAGATTAACCGAGCCTCTCATCATGAGAGGCTTTTTCGTTATAACCATGAACCGAACCGAACAACTACACCAGCAATTGGCCCAGCGCATCCTCGTCCTCGACGGCGCGATGGGCACGATGATTCAGCAGTATCACTTGAGCGAGGCCGACTACCGCGGCGCTCGCTTTGCCGACTGGCCGCGCGATCTGCAGGGCAACAACGACCTGCTCGTCCTGACCCAGCCCGACATCATCCGCGCCATCCATCTGGCCTATCTGGAGGCCGGGGCCGACCTGATTGAGACCGATACGTTCAACGCCAACGGCATCTCCCAGGGCGACTACGGCATGGAGGAGCTGGCCTACGAGATGAACGTGGCCGCGGCCCGGCTGGCCTGCGAGGCGCGGGACGAGATCGAACGCCGCGATCCCTCGCGGCCGCGTTTTGTGGCCGGGTCAATCGGCCCCACGAACAAGACGGCATCTATCTCCCCCGACGTCAACGATCCCGGCTATCGCAACGTCAGCTTCGATGAACTGGCCGATGCCTACGCCGATGCCGCCCGCGGGCTTGTGGATGGTGGCGCCGATCTTCTGCTCATCGAGACGATCTTCGACACGCTCAACGCCAAGGCGGCCATCTTCGGCATCAAGCGCTACTTCGACGAAGCGGGCATCGAGCGGCCGTTGATGATCTCCGGCACGATTATCGACAACAGCGGCCGAAATCTGTCGGGCCAGACGGCCGAGGCGATCTACTATTCGCTGATGCACGCCGAGCCGCTTATCTTCGGCCTCAACTGTTCGCTGGGCGTCGAGGCGTTCCGCGACAACATGCACGCCATCTCGCGGGTGGCGAATTGCTACACCAGCATCTACCCCAACGCCGGGTTACCCAACGAGTTCGGCGAATACGACGACACGCCGGAGTTCATGGCCCGCGTGCTGCGTGAGTACGCCGAGGCAGGACTGGTCAACGTCGTCGGCGGCTGCTGCGGCACGACCCCGGCTCACATCCGCGCCTTCGCCGAGGCGGTGCGGGGCGTGGCTCCGCGAGTTATCCCCGACGTGCCGGCCTACGCTCGCCTGAGCGGCATGGAGCCGCTGGTCATCAGCCCGGAGACCAACTTCGTCAACGTCGGCGAGCGCACCAACGTCACCGGTTCGCGCCGCTTCGCCAAGCTGATCCTCAATGGGGACTATGCCACCGCGCTCGATGTGGCCCGCCAGCAAGTGGAGAACGGGGCGCAGATGATCGACATCAACATGGACGAGGGGATGCTCGATGCCGAGGCGGCTATGGAGCGCTTCCTGAAGCTGGTGGCGGGCGAACCTGACATTGCTCGCGTGCCGGTGATGATCGACTCGTCCCGGTGGAACGCCATTGAGGCTGCGCTGAAGTGCGTCCAGGGCAAGAGCGTGGTCAACTCGATCAGCCTGAAGGAAGGCGATGCTGAGTTCATTCGCCAGGCGAAGCTGGCCCGACGCTATGGCGCGGCCGTCGTCGTCATGGCCTTCGACGAGAACGGGCAAGCGGAAACGGCCGACCAGCGCGTGGCCATCGCCCACCGCGCCTATGATATTCTCCACGACCAGATCGGCTTCCCGGCCAACGACATCATTTTTGATCCCAATATCTTCGCTATCGCCACCGGCATCGAAGAGCATAACAATTACGCCGTGGACTATTTCGAGGCCGCCCGCCGCATCAAGGCCGAACTACCGGGCACGATGGTCAGCGGCGGCGTCAGCAACATGAGCTTTTCCTTCCGCGGCAACGACCCCGTGCGCGAGGCGATGCACTCCGTCTTTCTCTACCACGCCATCCAGGCGGGCATGGACATGGGCATCGTCAACGCCGGGCAGCTGGCCATTTACGAAGACCTGGACAAGGATCTGCTGGAGCGCGTCGAGGACGTCGTGCTGAATCGGCGACCCGACGCCACCGAGCGACTGGTCACTTTCGCCGAGACGGTGAAGGGTGGGGGCAAGGAACGTGTCGAGGATTTGTCGTGGCGCGAGCTGCCGGTCGAGGATCGGCTGGCCCACGCGCTGGTGAAGGGCATCAACTCCTACGTGGAAGCCGACACCGAAGAAGCGCGGCAGCAGGCGACGCGGCCGCTGGACGTCATTGAGGGGCCGCTGATGCGCGGTATGAGCATCGTCGGCGATCTGTTCGGCAGCGGCAAGATGTTCCTGCCGCAGGTGGTGAAGAGCGCCCGCGTCATGAAGCAGGCCGTGGCCTATCTGATCCCCTATATCGAGGCCGAGAAGGCCATCAGCGGCGACCACCGCCCGGCAGGCAAGATCCTGCTGGCGACGGTCAAGGGGGATGTCCACGACATCGGCAAGAACATCGTCGGCGTCGTGCTGGGCTGCAACAACTATGAAGTCATCGATCTGGGCGTGATGGCTCCGACGCAGAAGATTCTGGACACGGCCCGGCGCGAGAAGGTTGACATCATCGGCCTCAGCGGGCTGATCACCCCGTCGCTGGAAGAGATGCGCCACG
>DAOMSB010000207.1:0-3243 GCA_035446145.1 Promineifilum sp. (SeqCode)
ACCTCGGCCGCCCGCTCCCACGCGCCGTCCTCGCACAGGCCGTCGATGCGCGCGTCCTCATAGGCCCGCAGCGCGGCTTGCAATGCTTGCTCATGTTCGGCCGCTTGCGGCTCGTCGGGCGCAGGGGTGTCCGTCATGTTGAGAGTGTAGCGGTTGGCGCGTGGGTTGTCGAGTCTGGGGGGTGAAGTACGAAGTACGAAAGAAGACCGCCGCGACTCCCGTCGCGCGACCGCAGCAAGAGCGTGCGCTTCATTTTTCATTCTTCATTCGAAACCCCGGCCGCCAGCCCAGCTCCTCGGCCGCGCGGGTGATGGTCACCGTGCCGTCGTCCTCGGCGATATTGTAGATTCCCGCCTTGCCCCGTGTGGCCGCGAGCCGGGCGGCGTCGGCCGCCTCGTCGACGTGGATCGGCCCACCGGTCGGCGGCGTGTCGGAGCCGGTGCCGGGGCCATAGAGCTGGCCATAGCGCAGGACGATACCCACGAACGGCCCGGCCAGCACCTGCTCTTCGAGGCCGGCCACGGCGCGCGCGGAAGGCCCCGACGCCACGTTCAACGGCCAGTCCTCATCGTGGGGCAGCGGCCCGGGCGCATAGGCGAAGGCGATGGACTCGGCCACCATCCGGCGCGCGCCGGCGGCCGCCGCGGCCGCCACCAGATTGCGCGTGCCCACCTCGCGCAGCCGCGCGTTGCGGACGAGCGCGTCGGCCATCAGGGCCGGGTCGAGCGCGGGCGGCAGATCAGTCAGTTGGTGGATGACCACCGACGGCCGCGCGGCGACCACGGCGGCCATCAGGCCCGCCGCGTCATATACGTCGATGACCACCGGCCCCACACCCAACTCGCGCAACAGCGGCACTTTGGCCGCCGAGCGGGTCGTGCCGGTGACCTGCCAGCCGTCGGCGACCAGCAAGCGACACAGCGGCCGCCCGATGGCCCCCGTCGCTCCGGCCAAAAATACCCGTTTATCCGATTGATCCGTCATACCGCACCTCCAGGGAGAGGGTATATCGATTATCGCCTCCCGGCAAGTTGGCAACTTGCCCCACAGGTTGCGCCACAGAGAGAGCCAAATAACGGCCGCCAAATCCTGCCATTTGCTACCCAATCGGCGTCAAAGCGGAGGGCGAACAGCATCCGCGGCGACAGAAGTGAGGTAAACTATGCCCATGCTCGCCACAACAAGCGGGCATAAGCGAGGAACTTATGACCTGGCAAGAAACAGTGGACAAGCTGGGCGACAACGCCGAACAGCTGGAGCAGCTCTACCGGACGGCCGTGCGCGCGGGCAAGGGCGACGCCTTCCGCGAGGCCATCGAGACCCGCCACGCGGCCGCGCCCGACAACCTGCTCTACGCGGCCTGGATCTACCGCCTGCGGGCGATGGCCGGGCAAGCCAAAGAGTCCTTCACCGCCTGGGGCTGGGCTGTCCCGTTGGCGCTGCTCAATGGCCTGCTCCTGTGGGTGCTCTCCGACGACGAGCGCTTCGGCGTTATCATCGCCGGCGCGCCGTCGCAAACGTACATCTACAACTACATCCCGGTCGTCGTCCTGCTGGCGGGGCTAATTTCGGCCGCGTTCGTCATGGTCTATCTGGCCGGCGCGGGCCGCAAGCGCTGGTGGGCGGCGGCGCTCATCAGCCTCGTCCTCGCCGCCGCCGGGGCCTGGGTGCTGTGGGCCTATCCGCGGCTGGGCACGCGGCCGTATCAGGAGCAATATCTGACCCTCATGGCCGCCCATTTGCCGCTGCTGGCCTGGGCCGGGGTGGGGTTGTTCCTGGGCGTCCGCGACGCGACCGACCGCTTCGCCTTTCTCAACAAGTCGCTGGAGCTGTTCATCATGGCCGGGCTGTTCGCCGTCGCCGGGGGCATCTTCATCGGCGTCACCGCCGGGCTGTTCGAGGCGCTGGGCATCGCCCTGCCGAGCATCGTCATGCGCCTGTTGATCGCCGGGGGCATGGGGCTGCTGCCGGTCATGGCCACGGCCGTCATCTATAACCCGCGCCTTTCCCCCGCCGGGCAGGAGTTCGACGAAGGGCTGAACCGGCTGGTGGCTCTGCTGACACGGACGCTGCTGCCCTTGACGGCGCTGGTGCTGCTGGTCTACATCGCCTTCATCCCGTTCAACTTTCGCGCGCCGTTTGAGAACCGCGATGTGCTGATCACGTATAACGCCATGCTTTTCGCCATCGTGGCCCTGCTGACGGGGGCGACGCCGGTCAACCTGGGGCGCGTGTCGCCACGGGCGGGCCGCCTGCTGCGCTGGGGGATCATCCTCCTGGCGGCCGCGGCGGTGGCGATCGGCGTCTACGCGCTGGCGGCCATCGTCTACCGCGTGACGATGGATCGGCTGACGCCCAACCGGCTGGCGTTCATCGGCTGGAACGTGGTCAACATCGGGCTGCTGCTGGCGGTGCTCTATCGTCAGGCGCGGCCGGGGAGCGGCGGCTGGGCGGTCGGGCTGCATCGCGCCTTTGCCGCGGGGGCGGTTGCCTATACCCTGTGGACGCTGGTCGTGATTCTCGCCCTGCCGTGGCTGTTCGGCATCAATCAGGCCCAGGTCGATAGCCTGCCGCCGGCGGTACAGAACATCATCTACAACCAGCCCGCGCCCATCCTGCTCAAGTGCAACACAGGCCCCCACATCTATCTGCTGGAAGGCGGCCAAAAGCGGTGGATCGACACCATCGCAACCTTCACCGCTCGCGGCTATGTCTGGAGCGACGTGGAGATCATCAGCTGTGGCGATCTGGAGGCGATCCCCGATGGGGCGTCGATTCCGGAGGGGGCGGGGCGGCCGCCGGGGGAATGATGGGGGCTGCTCCGGCGGCGACTTTTTCTTTCTTCCCCCTACCTCCCCACTCCGTCCCGAAACACCATGATCTGCGCCGAATGCTCCCGCTTGTGGCCATAGAAGGCGTAGGTGATGAAATCTTCCAGGTCGTATTCCATGCCGTAGGAGGGCAGGAAGCCGGTGTTGTAGAACAGTGAGGAGCGCAGGGCGGCGGCCGCTTCCACCGCCTCGGCGTGGGCTTTCTCGTAATCGGCCAACGTCTCGGCCGGTGACAGGCCAATGCGGGCGGCCACCTGGGCGTCGTTGAACGCCTGGCCGTCGCGCAGCAACTCGCCGAGGCGTGACCCCACCGGCGCGCCACGCGCCACGGCCAGCGCATCGATCAGCGCGTATTCGAATGAGGCCAGATGGGCGATGATCTCGCGCACCGACCAGTAGCCGCAGACGCCGG
>DAOMSB010000208.1:0-3239 GCA_035446145.1 Promineifilum sp. (SeqCode)
ACTGACCCACTGACCCACTGACCCACTGACCCACTGACCCACTGCCCCACTGACCGCCGATCCATTCGTAATTCGTAATTCGTAATTCGTAATTTCTCCCCTATACTCCCCCCATGCTCCGCTTCTCCGACTTTTCGCTGCTGCCCGAAGTAGATGAGCTGGTTCGACAACTCGTCGGCGAGCAATCCGGGCTGGTCGTTGTGGCCGGGCTGGATGCGCGACCGGCGGCCGAGCCTGTCTCCGAGCCGAGTCTCCACTTTCTGCCCAGCGGCCGTGCCACCATCTTTCGCGTGCTGGCCGGGGAGCTGCTGGAGGCCCACCCCGACGCGCGCGGCCTGTTCGTGGCCGAAGACCGCGATATCCTGCTGACGGCGCGCCGTTTTCGCCGCAACCTGCAACAGGTGCAGGTGAAACCGCCGCTGACCTACGCCGAAGCCCTCGGCGATGCCGGCCAATTCGACGTCATCATCGTCGACCGCCTCAGCCCCGACAACCTGCCCTCGTTGCTGGCCGCCGCGCAGGCCGGGGCGCTGGTGCTGTCGCAGATGGACACCCTGTTTCATTCCCAGGCGGTGGTGGGCGCGCTGGCCGACCTGTGCCCCGCACCGGGCGACCTCGCGGCGCTGCGCTGGGTGCTGAGCGTCCAGCGGTTGCCGACGCTGTGCCCCATTTGCAAGCAACCCGTCGTCCTGTCGGCCGACCAGGTGGCCCGGCTTGAATGGTTGCGGCGTCGTTTTCCGGCGCTGGAGGCCGACGGCGGCAGCGAGTTCTACGCGCCGGGGACATGTGACACCTGCAACAACAGCGGCCGCCGCGGCGACGTGGCCGTATTCGACTTCCTGCGGCTCGACGGCACGGGCGGCGATGGGCCGGCGCGGCCGAGCGCCATGCCGATGGAAGCCTATATCCGTGTGCTGGCCGAACGGGGGCTTCTGGCCTTGTCCGACGTGCTGGAGTTCGAAAGCCGGCAACTCCACCGCACCTACCGGCTGCTGGCCGCCACCCAGCGCCGCCTGAACACGACCACGGCCGAACTGGAGCGCAACACGATCAAGCTCGACACGACCGGCCGCCTGTTGAAGCAGCGCACCCGCGAGCTGGTCGCCCTGGAAGGGATCGGCCGGACGCTCATCACCTGGAGCGATCTGCGCGAGCTGGGCGACCGCGTGCTGAAGACGGCGCTGGAGCTGAGCAAGGCCGACCGCGGCATCCTCTACTACATTCGCTCGGCCCAATGGGGTCAAATTCTGGCCGCGCGGGGCTGGCGCGAGGCGCAAATCGAGATGGGCATCTCCTGTGGGACGATCCACGCGACGCTGTCGAGCGAAGACCCGACCGCCTATGAGGGCACGCCGCCGGGACTGACGCTGTTGGCCGACACATCGCCCTCGCGCGCCGGGCAAGCCATCCCGCTCCGCGCCCACGGCATCCCCGTGGGCATGATGCTCATTCAGTCAACGCGCAAACCGCGTTTCACCCAGGGCGAGGTGGCAATCCTGCAAACGCTGGCGGGCTATGCCGCCGTGGCCATGCAGCGCGCCGAATTCATTGACCAGCTGAGAATCAAGATTAGTGAACTGGAGGAGGCCCAGGACGAATTGGCCCAAAAGGAGCGGCTGGAGCGCGAGCTGGAGCTGGCCCGCCAGGTGCAATTGAGCATGATCCCCCGCGCTTTTCCGGCGGTTCCGGGCATCACCTTCGCCGCGTCCTATGAGCCTGCGCGGCAGGTGGGCGGCGACTTCTACGACGTCATCCCGCTCGACGACGGCCGGATTGCCCTGATCATCGCCGATGTGGCCGACAAGGGCTTGCCCGCCGCCCTCTATATGGCCCAGACGCGCAGCCTCATTCAGGCTGTGGCCCGCCACTCCGACACACCGGCCGAGACTCTCCAGCGCGTCAATGGCTTGCTGCGGGAACTGGGCGAGCAGGATATGTTCGTCACGGTCTTCTACGCCATCATGGACAAGGAGCGGCGGCGGCTGACCTACGTTCGCGCCGGGCACGAACACCCGTTCCTGGTGCGCGACGGCCGGGTGCTGCCCCTGGGCGGCCGCGGTATGGTGCTTGGCCTCTTCGACAACCCGGCCTTCATGGCGTTGGAAGAATCGCTGGAACTGCAAGCCGGCGACAAGCTGGTGCTCTATACCGACGGCCTGACCGACGTCATCAACCCCGCCGGCGAGATGCCGGCCCATGACCGGCTGGCGGCGCTGGTGGCGGCCCATGCCGTCGAGCCTCCGGCCGGAATGTGCCGCGCCCTCTTCGCCGACCTGACCGCCTGGCGCGGCAGCGCGGCCCAGTTTGATGATATGGCGTTGCTGGTGGTGGGGGTGGAGTAGCCTGTGTCATTGAACAGGGTGTATGTCTATGAACGATCCGTTGTTTGAGGAACTGCTGGAAAGTGTGCGTGAAGGCGCCGCCATCATCCGGGGCGAAGCTCGGCCATCACGTCTATTCAAGATTAACAATCAAGTGTCAGGAGTCGAGATGCCTGAGATCAGTCGTTTCTATGGTATTATTATCCGTATGTTCGTGGAGCAAAATGCCCCGCACCATCGGCCGCATTTCCATGCCTACTATCAGAACAGGTCGGCCGTTTTCGGACTCGATCCGATAGAATTGATTTCCGGCCAACTGTCACCAAAGGAGCGTCGCCTGGTAGAGGCCTGGGCAGAACTCCATAATGAAGAACTTGGTGAAAACTGGAGTAGAATACGAGCCGGTGAAACAGTATTGAAGATTGCCCCGCTCAAATAAGGGAGAGGGTGAAGACAATGGAACATCCCATCTATCGCGTCACAGACTATAAGATCGTAGGACCCTATACCCTGCGAGTGTCTTTTGATGATGCCACAAGCCAGGTAATTGATTTTCAGCCGGTGCTCTTCGGCCACTACTTCGGACCGCTACGCGATCAAAAGATGTTCGAGCAGGTTGAGATCGACCCCGAAGTCCACACCCTGGTCTGGCCGAACGGAGCAGATTTTGACCCGCTCACCTTGCATAACTGGCCTGAGTACGTTGATGAATTAATCGCTCTGACTCAAAGCTGGAAAGAGCGCGAAAACGAGCTTGCATAAAACCCGGAAGCCGAATTCCCCGGAAGAAACCCGGTTTCTAATGACGCCCAAAAAACTCAGCCACCCGCTCCATCAACAGCGCGTCCCCGTCCCCCCGGAACGTGTGCGGCTGCTGATCATAGAAGTAGCACGCCGGCGCGTAGGGGATCTCATCGG
>DAOMSB010000209.1:0-3100 GCA_035446145.1 Promineifilum sp. (SeqCode)
AAGGGGCCGTTCATGAAGTTCTTCCAGGACAAGGGGCGATTCAGCGAGATGATGAGCCGCATCCCTGTCCACATCATCTACAACCCCAAAGCCGCGCTCTATGGCACGGCCTATGACGCGCTGGCGCTGACCCATGCCTGAGCCTGATTACCACGTCCTCGCCGACCTGGCCGAGGATCTCCTGCCGTACATTACGGAGTCCCTTGGGGCGGTCATCGCTGAAAAAGGCGTGGTGAGCTTTGTCCTGTCCGGGGGTGGCACGCCGCGCGACCTGTACCGGCTGCTGGGCCGGACATCCGATGCCGACGGCGTGCCGTGGGACAAGGTTCACTTCTTTTGGGGCGACGAGCGCCTCGTCCCGCCCGATGACCCCGGCAGCAACTACGGCGAGGCCGGCGAAATTTTGCTCAGGCCGCTGAACATACCGGAGCAGAATATCCACCGGATCAGGGGCGAGCTATCGCCCCAAAAGGCTGCGGCCGGCTATGCCGCCCTGCTGCGGGACTGGGCGGCCGAACACGACCCCGGCGCGCCGAACCCTTGGCCGCGATTTGACCTCGTGCTGCTGGGACTGGGCGAGGACGGGCACACGGCGTCGCTGTTCCCCGGCTCGCCCGTCGCGGTGGACGCTCCGGTGATCGCCGTCACGGCCGACTATCAGGGTCGCCCGGCCGGCCGTGTGACGCTGACGCCATTGGTGTTCAATGATGCGCGCGACGTGAATTTCCTCGTCTCCGGGAAGAACAAGGCCGACGCAGTCTACCATACGTTCTATACCGGTGACCCCGTTCGCTACCCGGCGCAGCGCATTCGCCCGGCAAACGGTGACGTCACCTGGCTGCTGGATCGCGCGGCGGCGACGAGATTGCCTAAATTCCGACGGGACAAAGATCGTTATTGATCCCTTTCTGAAAGCCGCTTTGCAATCGCCAACCCACCAAATATGAGGACAGCCGGCCCGACGATGATCCCCCAATAGACCCAATCATAGCGGTGGGGGTCGCCCGTCATGAGGACCTGCCGCCGGTTCTCCGTGGTGAAGCCGGGGAAGAAGGCCAGCCCCGGCGCAAGCGACAGGGAATAGCCGCGGCCGTCGACCTTCGCCCGCAGCATCGGAACATCGTACCCAACCTGGATATGTCGCCGCCGATTGCCGGCGAAGACGCCCGGAATCAGCAGTTCCGGCTTCTGGCCATTCTCGCCGCCGGCCGGGGTGCGCAGGCGGATGATCAGCGCGTCATACTCCTGGCCGATAGTGATGTTGCGCCGCTCGGCGTCGGCCGAGACGGAGACGATGCGCGCCGGGCCGCGTTGCGCCGGGTCGGCCGAGGCGACGGTCATCTCGACGCTGAAGGCGTCGGCATCCCTTGCCGTCGATGAAAAATCCGTCACCGGCTCATCGGTCGCCAGCCATTCGCCTGGGCCGACGTTGACTCCTTCGCCGTCCTGTGGCGTCACTGGCCCCGCGCGCCAATCGAGTGGCGGCGCGGCAGGGCGCTGGTGAACGGCCGCGAAAGGCGCATCACCCTTCAGATCGTATACAATGAGGACGCCGGAGTCGCCGCTCATCCCGGCTTCCAGCGCCAGCGATCCCATCCACCCGCTCCATTGCCGCTTGCCCACCGCCTCATTTCCGACAATCAGCGGGAATGAGGTATCCCAGTTGCTGAGGCGGACGCTGCGATACAGATAGCCCGTGAGCAGTACCACGCCGCAGGCGTAGAGCGTCGTCCCAATCAGCAGGTTGCGCCGGGTGGCGTAGCGTTGCAGCGCGACACCGAAGCCCATTTCCCAGGCCCGATACAGGCCATAGCCCAGCAGCGCGCCGACGGCATTGGCGGCCACATCGGCGAAGGACGGGGCGCGGTCGGGCATGAATAGCTGCGTTGCTTCCAGCGCCGCCGAGAGCAGCACTCCGATCAACACCACGCGGCCGGCTATCCCGCTCTGTCGGCCACGACGCACCAGTAACCCGGTCAACCCGAAGCCGAACGGGATGAAGAGCAGGATGTTGAGCGGAACGTCGCGAAAGGTTAGCGGGCGCCAGGTGATCCGCTCGAACGGGATGTGGTCGGCGCGGATGAAGTCGAACGGGATCAGGCGCAGATAGAGAATGGCGGCCAGCCCCAACAGGCAAACAACGATGATCTGGCGACCCGGCTCTCTTTTGCTGGACATGGCGGCACGTCGGAGTGGATCAGCCCGCCGCCCAATCCAGCCCCAGTTCGCGGGCGTGGTCGGAATAGGTCAGGATGTGGGCGCGCGTCACATCGTGCATGTCTTTCCCCGCCTGAAAAGCCTTGAACCAGTCGGTGATCTCTTGCAGCGCGTCGACCCAGGCATAGACCGGCCGCCAGTTCAGCCGGTGGGCGGCCTTGTCCCAGCTGAGGCGCAGCAGTCCCGTCTCTACCTCGGCATAGCCGGGGTGGGTATGGATCCACGAGCCGCTGCCCCAAAGCTCGACCAGCTTCTCGGCCAGCGCCTGTGCGGGGATGCCTTTTTGCTCCAGCGGGCCGAAGTTCCAGGCCTCGCCGCAGGCCGGGCCGTTCTCCAGCAGTTGTGCGCCCAGCCATAAGTAGCCGCTGAGCGGCTCCAGTACATGCTGCCACGGCCGTACGCTGAGCGGGTTGCGCACGCCGATGGGGCGGCCGTCCATGAGCGCCTTCATGCAGTCGGGCACCAGCCGGTAGTCGGCGAAGTCGCCGCCGCCGATGACGTTTCCGGCGCGCGTCGAGGCGATGGCAACGCGATGGGCATGGCCGTACTGCTCTGGCGGGAAGTAGGTGCTGCGATAGGCGGCGATGGCCAGCTCGGCCATGGCCTTGCTGGCGCTGTAGGGGTCGTGGCCGCCCAGCTGGTCGGTCTCCCGATAGCCCCACAGCCACTCCTGATTCTCATACACCTTGTCGGTGGTGATGCTGACCAGGGCGCGGACGCTGTCGGCATGGCGGATGGCTTCCAGCACGTTGACCGTGCCGCCGGTGTTGGTGTCGATGGTCAGCTTGGGCAACTCGACCGAGCGCAGAACGATGGGTTGCGCGGCCAGATGGAAGATGATCTCCGGCCGGTGGTCGGTGATCGTCTTGAGCAGGTGGTCGTA
>DAOMSB010000210.1:0-3043 GCA_035446145.1 Promineifilum sp. (SeqCode)
GGCAGCCTGACGGCGGCCGACTTCGCCACGGTTGAGTTTATGACGCCGGGGCAGTGACAATCTTCGCTTACGGGCAGGAGGTAGGCCATCAAGCCGCCTCCTGCCGTTTTTCCTCGTCTCCGCTATAATAATGATTAAGGTAGACGATATAATAGTGCAAGCTGCAGCACCAAAAGCGCAGAAAGAAATAAAAGAATCAGGTGCTGATTTGTTCAGATTCGAGAAACGCTTCGGAATGGAGTCCGACGATTTCTACAATCGCTTCGAGGCTGGTGAAATGGGCAACGATGCGGACTTCATCGAATGGGCATCTTTCATCGATATGTACCGACGCGCAAAGGGGCATCTCGCGCTTTTAGTAGAGTAGCGAGCCACCGGAGATAAGTCATGCAGACAGCCGGAGTAGAAACCAAGCAAGCCATGAGCCGCCGCTCGCGTCTGGAGCAGTTGATCCGGCTCTATGAGACGGGACAGGCCAGCGATTATCTGGATCGCGTGCTGGATAAGGCCTTTGCCCAGGAAGCGGCCGAAGAAGAAGAACTCATCAGTCAATTACGCTCTGATTTGAATGAGTTTGAGACGCGGTACGGGATGGATTCCTCAACTTTCTATAAGCGTTTCAGAGCCGGCGAAATGGGCGACGCTATGGATTTTATGGAATGGGCTTCTCTTTACGATATGCACCAGAGTGCGATTGAACGACTTGAATTGCTGACGGGTCAATTGTGACGCCTTCTGAATATTTAGAGAAGATCACGACTGCCATCCCCGCCAGTGCAGTTGTGATCGCCCATCGGATCACTCGACATCGTTCGAGCAATAAGGATGGGTACTTCCGCGCTATTTTGACCTTCACCGACGGCAGTCGACTGGAAGTGATGGAATATATTCGCACCACAGCAAAGGGCGAAATAGAAACGAATCGTTACAGCTATCACTGGATGGACGCAGACAACCGGCTTAAGATACGTTGGGATAATGCCGAACACTATCCCAAACTACCCGGCTTTCCACATCATATGCATGATGATGACGAGAAAAACGTTCGCCCTTGTGAACCGATGAACTTCTTCAAAGTGCTGGACACCATCGCGACATCTCTCAAGGCGTGAACCGTTGCCAGGCAAGTCTCCATACCAACACGAGTACCCTAATGCCCCAAGAAACCCTATTCGGCCTCACGGCCACCGTTGAAGATCGCAGCACCTATGCCCAATTGCACTTGCAAGGTATCCGGCACCGTCGTCGCCTCTCGCCCGGCTCGCCCAGGGCCGGCGAACAGCCGACTGCGAGCGTGACCGTCGGCCCCGGGCTGCCGGTGGACGAAATCGTCTGCCTGATCACCCAGCCCGAAGCGGCCGTCGTGCCGCTGCGGCGTGTGAAGACGGAATGGGATCTGCTCCTGTGGGGCTACTACGAGGTGTGGGAAGCGCAACTGCCCGCCCACCCTGCCGGGACGCTGGTGCGCTACCAGATTCGCGCCCACGACGAAGACAGCGGCGAGATCTATTGGGCCGACGAAGGCGCCGAGTACTCCTACCTGGTCGGTGATTCCGGGCCGCCGGCCTGGGCGCTGCCGGCCATCATCTACCAGGTCTTCCCCGATCGCTTCTCGCCGGGGCGCGGCCGCAACTGGAACGCGACGTCAGGCCTGTCGGATATCTACGGCGGCACGCTGCGCGGCGTCATCGATCATCTCGACTATATCGCCGGGATGGGGTTCACGGCCATCTGGCTCAACCCGTTCTTCCCCGACGACACCCACCACGGCTACCATGCCACCGACTACTTCGCCGTGAACCCGCGCCTGGGGACGCTCGACGACATGCGCGAGTTGGTGGACAAGGCCCATGAGCGCGGCATCCGCCTGTTGCTCGATTTTGTCGGCAACCATTGGGGCAGCAAGCATGCCACCTTCCAGGAAGCGCGCGCCAACCGCAACAGCCCCTACTACGACTGGTACACCTGGAAGAACTGGCCCGATGAGTATACGGCCTACTTCGGCGTGCCCGACCTGCCCAAGCTCAACGTCGATAACCCCGCCGTGCGCGACCACCTGTTGCGCAGCATCGGCTATTGGGTCGGCGAAATGGGGTTCGACGGCCTGCGCCTCGACCACGCCGACGGGCCGACGTATGATTTCTGGACCGACGTCCGCGCCGTGACGCGCAGCATCCGCCCCGACGCGTGGATATTCGGCGAACTGGTGCGGCCGCCCGACCAGCAGCTCAGCTATGCCGGGCTGTTCGACGGCACGCTCGACTTCCTGTTGTGCCAGGCCATGCGCAACACTTTCGCCACCGGCCAGATGGGTCTCGCCGCTTTCGACGCCTTCCTGAACCGCCACGAGACCTATTTCCCGCCCCAATCGGCATTCAGCCGCCCCAGCTTCCTGGATAACCACGATATGAATCGCTTTCTCTGGCAAGCGGGCGGCGACAAGCGCAAGCTCAAGCTGGCCGCGCTGGTGCAGTTTACGCTGGGCGGCGCGCCCATCGTCTACAACGGCACCGAAGTGGGTGTGACACAGGTGCGCGGTATCCATGATCCCAATAGCGAAGGCATGGAAGAGTGCCGCCAGCCGATGCTCTGGGGCGACGCGCAGGATACCGATTTGTCATCCTGGTTCTGGTACCTCAGCCATCTGCGGCGCGACCATCCAGCCCTGTGGCGCGGCGGCCGCGAGACGCTGCATATGGATAGCGCGGCCGGTACCTATGCCTATGTCCGCGAGGACGGCGGCGAAGCCCTCATGGTCGGCCTCAACCTGAGCGACGAGCCGCGCGAATTCAAGGTCGCCTATACCCCGCGAGGAGCGGTCGCCACTTTCAACCTGCCGCCTGTCAGTGGGGATGTCGCCACGTTCAAGTGATGAAGTCGCGCGACCGGCGGATCGCGATCCTTCTCTCGCTGCTCCTGACGGTCTTCGGCCTGCGGGCGCATCGCATCGGCGAGCAGCGCGTGTGGTGGGACGAGGGTTGGTCGGTGTGGGTGGCGCGCTTCTCGCCGCTGGAGATTTTGCGGCAGACGGGCAACGACGTTC
>DAOMSB010000211.1:0-3030 GCA_035446145.1 Promineifilum sp. (SeqCode)
CTGATCTACTGAATACTGATCTACTGAATACTGATCTACTGAATACTGATCTACTCCTTCGGTATCTCAGCCAAAATCGATAAACCGGCCCGCGTCACTTCCTCGCGGTCGCGCACGGTCGGGTCGAGATAGTGGGCCAGCAGCGCCAGCCCCAGCCCGGCCGCCAGCGCCAGCGCCACCCGCAGCGGCAAATCAAGCTGGCTGCGGATGCCGGCGCTGATGGGGTTGACCACCGGCTCATCGAGCTGCGTCAGCTGGGCGTTCTCGCCGCCCAGTTGCGGCAGCGCTCCGGCGTTGTCCTCGGTCAGCACGGCGATCACGCCGCCGAGCATCTGCTCCAGTTGCGTCGCGTCGCCCGCCGTCAGCGAGATAGTCAGCATGCTGCGGGCGTTATCGACCGCCAGCCCGCCCTGAATCGCCCCCGCGGGCACGTCGATCCCCTGCGTGGCCAGCCGCTTGCTCACCATTTCGGCGAACTTGCCGCCGCGCACCCAGTCGGTCAGGCCGTTGACAATATACTCCGACGTCAGCCAGTTGTAGTAGCGCTGCTCGTCGAATTCGGCCGCGGCCGCGCCGGGCGGCTGGCCGACGACGAAGCGCACCCCGGCATTATAGGCCGGCGGCGCGGGCCGCCACGTCGCCACGCCCAGGGCAAGGACGACGACGGCCGGAATGAGCGCCAACACCCAGCGACGGCGGATTATTTTCCAGAGTTGACGGAGTTCCATTCTTCGTACTTCTGCGTCACAAAATCGTCGATCTTCCGCTTGAAGACGGCGATGTCATACTGTTCAGCGTGGCGACGAGCCACGGCCGGGTCAACCGACGACGGATCGAACGACTCGACCGTCTCGATGATAGCAGCAACCGACTGCTCGGCAAACAGCGCCCCGGTGGCCACGTCCGGCGGGCCGGTAATGACCGTCTCCAGCGCGCCGCCGGCGGCATAGGCAATGACCGGCCGCCCGGCGGCAGTGGCCTGCAAGGGCGAGATGCCAAAATCCTCATCACCCGGCCAGACGAAGGCGCGGCAGCGGGCCAGCAGGTCGGGCAGGTCGGCGTCGGGCACGAAGCCGAGGAAGGTGATCGTCGGCCCGGCCAGCGCTTCCAGCCGCTCGCGGTCGCGGCCGCTTCCGGCGATGACCAACGGCCGCCCCATCTTGTTAAACGCTTCGATCAGCACATCCAGCCGCCGGTAGGGCACGAGACGGCCGACGAACAGATAGTAATCGTCCACGCGGCTCGACGGCTCGAAGCGGCCGACGTCCACCGGTGGATAAATGATAGTCGCATCGCGCCGGTAGACCTTGGCGATTCGCCGACGCACTTCGTCCGATATGGCGATGAAATGGTCCACCCGGTCGGCCGCCAGCCGGTCCCATTGGCGCAGGAAGGTGAGGAAGGGGGCCAGCGACAGGCGCGTGGCGCGGCCGAGGTTCTCGCGCTCGGCGTACTGGTGGTAGCGCCAGACGTAGCGCGTCGGCGTCAGGCAGTAGCAGACGTGCATCGTCTCCGGCCCGGTGATGACCCCGTGGCAAAAGCCGCTCTTGTTGCTCAGCACCACGTCGTAGCCGCGCAGGTCGAACTGCTCGAAGGCGAACGGATAGAGCGGAAAGTAGAGCTGCGGCTTGCGGCGGGCCAAGGGCAGCCGGTCGATGAAACCGGGGCGGATGTCCCAGTCGCGCCAGTGGGCGGGCATGCGTTGGCGGTCATAGAGGGCCGTATAGAGGGGGGCGTCGGGATAGAGCGACACCAGCGATTCCAGCACGTCTTCCGCGCCGCCATACTGGTTCAGCCAGTCGTGGATGAGGGCGATCACAGGGTGGATTATACGGTGGAGCGGCGAAATCGTCACACCGGAAAGGGCGAGACAACCGGCAAGCGACGTATTAGTGACTGGGCGAGGCCGTGCGCCGGTTGTCCCGCCCGTACATGCTCCCATTAAGCAGTTAGATGATCTCTCGTCGCGAATCGGTTATTCTATGGGGGCGCAGCAATCCCAGGCAAACAAGGAACCCAACATGACCGCCAACCCGTCGTCGCCGCTGTATTCATTGACCCCCGAACGCGCCGCCCGATTCGACGAACTGCAACTCAAGCTCGCCCCGCTGTGGCGGCTCATCGGCCGCACCAACCCCGGCGGCGAGGTGCAGGACGAGAACACCCTCGTTGTATTGCCCTCATTGACCATGGAGATGGAGATACCCGGCTCGCATCACAAGGTCTATGAAGAGCGATTCCTTTTTATGACCTTTCTCTTGCGGCAGCCGCACTTGCGGATGATCTATCTCACCTCGCAGCCGGTCGCGCCGCTGACCATCGACTATTATCTCCACAACCTGCCCGACGTGACCGTGAGCAACGCCCGCAAGCGGCTTCACCTGCTGTCGCCGCAGGACGGCTCCGCCCGCTCGCTGGCCGAGAAAGTGCTGGAGCGGCCGTGGTTCGTGCGCCAAATCCGCGAGCATATCCCCGACCTGGAGCGCGCCCATCTGACCCCGTTCATGACCACCGACCTGGAGCGGGAGCTGGCGCTGCAACTCGACATCCCCATGTATGCGGCCGACCCGCGCCATTTCGCGCTGGGCGGCAAAAGCGGCGCGCGGCGAGTGTTCGCCGAGGAAGGGCTGCAACATCCGCTGGGCGTGGAGAACATCCGCAGCGAGGCCGGGTTCGTGGCCGCGATCCACGCCATGCGCCGCGAGAAGCCGGCCATCGGCCGCGTCATCACCAAGCTGAACCAGGGCGTGTCGGGCATGGGCAACGCCGTAGTCGATCTGCGCGACCTGCCGGAATCGGGCGCGGCCGATGAGGCCGAGGCCATCGCCGCGCGGCTGCGGGCCATGTCGTTCGAAGTTCCTGAGCTGACCTACGCCGACTACCTGACGGGCGTGACCCGCCAGGGGGCCATCGTCGAGGAGATGATCAGCGGCGAGGAGATGCGCAGCCCCAGCGTGCAGATGCGTATCTCGCCGCTGGGCAAGGTCGAAATCCTGTCCACCCACGACCAGATGCTCGGCGGCCCCAGCG
>DAOMSB010000212.1:0-3010 GCA_035446145.1 Promineifilum sp. (SeqCode)
GCCTCGTCCCCTTCCACGCGAATCCATTCATCGCTCTTGGCGTAGCGCAGATCGGGCATGATTTTCGTGCTCATGGTCATTTCTCCTTTAAGTTACTGATGATCGAGATTTGGTTGGCCCAGATGAAGATAAACGAGGACGCCGGGCGAGAATGCCTGCCTGAGGCGTTCTCGCCGGCGTCCTCTGTCATAAACCTGAGAGATTCACGGAGTTATGCGCGTGTGGCTCATACCCGCTTGCCCCTTCGGTGGGAGCACGAAGACGTGCTCGACGCTTTCCAGAAGAAACCCGGCCACTCGGTCCCTTGTGCCTGAGAGATTCAAAGGCGATTCCGCCCGCCTCCTTGCCCCTTCGGCGACCCCGCGCGGGGTACTCTCCCGGGCGGCCGCTGCATCCTATTTCGTTAGCAACAACTGATGCATATATTGTAGTCGGTGGGGGGGATGCGTCAAGCATCATTGAGTTTTGTGTTTGGGGCCTGTTCAGATTTGGTATAAGATCAGCCTGGGATATCGCGCCTTGGAAAGGCGCGCGGCCCCTGACGCACGCCAAAATTGATCGCGACCCAAAAAGCAAACTGGGATTGCCAAATTAACCGTGGCATGCTATAGTTTGAAGTCGGCCCACCCAGTTGGGCTTCTATTTTACGTGACTAATACCCGGGTTAACGGGAATGTAGAGACGACGTTCCGGCAGGAACGTTGTTTTTTCCGGTCTTTGGAGAATGATCATGTCTGACTTACTGCTGAAAGCTTTTGATAAGGAAATTAACTCCGACCTGCCGGCGGTGAATGTTGGCGATAGTGTGACGGTTTACGTGCGCATCAATGTCGGTGACAAGAATGAGCGCGTCCAGATGGTCCGCGGCACGATTATCCGCGTGCGCAACGCCGGCAACAACGCCAATTTTACCGTTCGTCGCATTGCTTCGAACGGTATCGGCGTTGAGCGTACCTTCCTGGCCAGCTCGCCCCGCATCGAGAAGATCGAGATTCACAGCCAGAGCCATGTGCGCCGCGCACGTCTCTATTACCTGCGTAACCGCACCGGCAAGGCGACCCGTCTTCGCGCCAAGCGTGCTTTTGAGCAGCGCTAAAGAATCCGCGTCGTTGGCGGCGTGTTGGATGACTTCCAGCACGAAATGTTGGAAAATACAGGGTGAAAGAGCGATCTTTCACCTTTTTTATTTTGGCAAGCTCGCGAATCGAAAGCTACACTATTCTTATGACCACGAATCACACTGAATCGAGGCCGATTATCGGCCTGACCACCTATCGAAAGATGGTAGACAAGAACAACCCTTACCCCTATATGGCGCTGATGGCGACCTACGTGGAGGCGGTGACCGCTGCCGGGGGCATCCCTTTGCTCATCCCGTTGGGACTGGATGAAGATGCCCTGCGCGTGCTGCTGTCGCAAGTGGATGGCCTGGTGTTGACGGGCGGTGGCGATATTGCCGGGGAGCGTTACCGGAGCGAACATGAGGATTTTATCTTCAATGTCGACGCCGACCGCGACCGGGTAGAGTTCTTTCTGGCGCGCGAGGCGATGGCCCAGGACAAGCCCATGCTGGCCATCTGTCGCGGCCACCAGGTTCTGAATGTGGCCCTTGGGGGCACGCTCTACGAAGATGTGAAGGCCTGGATGCCGGGCGCGATTAAACATGACTACTTTGAGGTTTTCCCGCGCGAACACAAGGCCCATGCCGTTGCTATCGAGCCGGGCAGCAAGCTGGCTGAGGCGCTTGGCCGCCGCGAAACTCAGGTGAACAGCCTTCACCATCAGGGCATCCGCGACCTGGCCCCCGGGCTGGCGGCCGTGGCCCACGCGCCCGATGGGCTAATCGAGAGCGTCGAGGGCGTTGACCATCCTTTCGCTCTGGGCGTCCAATGGCATCCCGAGAATCTGGTTCATGACGATCCAATGATGCTGTCACTGTTCCGCGGTCTGGTTGAGGCCGCAAGCGCCAACTGATGACCCCAATGGGCGAGCCACTGACCCCGGTAGGCCGCGAACTCTACGACCGAAGTATTCCGTTTCGCGAATTCCGCCACCCCGGAGTGGTCACCTCTCTGGAGCAGGCGGCCGAGGAGCGCGGCCAACGACCGGGGCAGATCGTCCGCAGCATTCTGTTCCGGGTGACGCAGGACGAGTATTTGATGGTGCTTGTCGCGGGGCCGCGCCAGGTGGATTGGAAGGCGCTGCGCCATTACGTGGGCCAATCACGGTTGACGATGGCCTCGGCCGACGAGGTTCGCGAGGTGACCGGCTATGAGATTGGGGCGGTGTCGCCGTTTGCGTTGGCTCGACCGGTGCGGGTGATGCTCGACGAGAGCGTGACCCGGGAAGAAGAAATCTCGATCGGCTCAGGCGTGCGTTCCACCACCGTCATCCTGAAATCGGCCGACCTGATGCGCGCGCTCGGTGGTGTCGAACGCGTGTCGCTGACCCATGATTAGTCCTCTCCGGCAAACCAGTTGAGCAGCGCGATCAGTTGGCGCACGATGTCTTCGCGGCCGTCGTTGTTGGTAATGACGAAATGGGGATGGCGTGGTGGCTCAAAGAACGTGCCGATACGTTGGGCATAATCAACGGTGACCGGGTTGCCGCCTCGCGCCAGGCGGCTTGCGCGCACTTCAGGTGTCGCCTCCACCAGCACGAAGACTACATCGGGAAACGCATCGGCGATCATGTCGCGGTGTTGTTCCTTGAAGGTGGCCTGACAGAAAGCCAGGTGAGGATGCCCGGCCCGCAATTCGGCGATCCGTTCGATGAGCAATGTGTAGAAGCGATCGCGCATTGCTTCGGTGAATGGCCGCTCCTCGCGTATGGCATCCCGCATCTCCAGGGTCAAGTCAAGGTCGCCGTCATAAAATGTGTAGCCGAACTCTTCGGACATCACACGTCCCGCGTAGTTCTTGCCGGCCGCCGGCAGCCCGAAGAAGTAGATGAGCGGCGGGTACATCGTTTCGTTCATCGCTCAGGGAAGAAACTCGCACACCAGCCCGTC
>DAOMSB010000213.1:0-2990 GCA_035446145.1 Promineifilum sp. (SeqCode)
TTCTAACCCCTGTTCCTCCATAGTTTACCAGATTTTGTATTAAGCAAAATGATCATCCATCACAATTTTTCCTTAAATGGCCGCCCATGGAAAGGTCATGGGGCAGATGAGTTCGAGACGTGCAAGGCAACCGGCAAGGATGACGCCACAGGACGCCATCCTTGCCGATATTAAGAGAGATCACGAAGTCGATGCATCGATATTACGGTAGATCGCCCATCACCTGCAGCCCGTCGAGACCCGGCGCCAGGCCGGCTGCCGGAGCCGAGAAGAACGGGCCGCTGAACAAGCCCGTGCCACGGTCGAAGCGATAGACCATCGAATGGCCGCCCGACGCCGCGTCCACATTGAAAGCGCCACGTGTCGTCAGGTAGAGAACCTGACCGTCATCGCTCGCCGACAGATTGACCAGTGAATTGGGCGGCATCCCCTCGGCCGACCCATCGAGAACCAGATGCCATAATCCCGCCGTGTTATCGCCGGAACTCGTCATGCAAAAGCCCAACACATCTTCGCCACTGAATCTCAGCGCACCGCCGCCGGGGTTATTCACCTTGCCGGGGCCAGGAGTGCTAATGAGCAGGTAGGCAAGGCAACTCCCGCCGTTGATGGGCGATGCCGATCCGGGCAGGATGTGCAACGCATCGATCTTTTCCTGCGTTTTGCTTGTCAGCCCAACGTCGGAACCGTCAAAGTAGAAGGAAAACGCCGTGCCGTTCCAGCGCACCAGATCCATGCCCTCCACAGGCAGCGCGATTCCGGGCACATGCCTCTTGTTCTGCGCAAAGGCCATGATCACGTCATCATCGTTCGGGTCGGGAATCGCGAAGGCGTTGATGTTGTGTATAGCCTTGCCGTTGGGCATCAGGCCGGCGGCCGAACCATCGAACCACGTTGACCAATTGCTGCCGTCCCACATCAGGATGTCCTCGAGGCCAAAATTCAGGCTACCCACCGAACCCGCGCTCAACGTGGACACGAGGATCGGTGTCGGCGGCGCCACAATGTCGACCAGCCAGGTGTAGGATGCCGGGGTCGGGTCAGTGTTGGCGGCCGCGTCCGTTGCCCGCACCTCAAAGGTATGACTGCCGTCGGCCAGGCCGGCGTAGTTCTGCGGCGAGGTGCAGCCAGACCAACCACCACCGTCCAGTTGGCACTCAAACGAGCTGCCCGCCTCGTTCGCGCTGAAGGTGAAAGAGGCATTGGCGCTGTTCGACGGGTCAGGCGGATTGCTGTCGATGCTCGTATCAGGTGGCATCGTGTCAATCAGCCACGTCCAGGATGCCGGGGTCGGGTCGGTGTTGGCGGCCGCGTCCGTTGCCCGCACCTCAAAGGTATGGCTACCGTCGGCCAGGCCGGCGTAGTTCTGCGGCGAGGTGCAGTCAGACCAACCACCACCGTCCAGTTGGCACTCAAACGAGCTGCCTGCCTCGTTCGCGCTGAAGGTGAAAGAGGCATTGGCGCTGTTCGACGGATCAGGCGGATTGCTGTCGATGCTCGTATCAGGTGGCATCGTGTCAATCAGCCAGGTCCAGGATGCCGGGGTTGGGTCGGTATTGCCTCGCATGTTCGTCGCCTTCACCTCGAAGGTATGGCTGCTGTCGGCCAGCCCGGCGTAATTCTGTGGCGAAGTGCAGGTCGCCCAACCGCCGCCGTCCAGTTGACACTCGAACATGCTACCTGCATCGGCCGAGCTAAAGGTAAATGAAGCGTTGGCGCTGTTCGATGGGTCGGTTGGGTTGCTGTCGATGCTTGTGTCGGGGTAGCATGGGTTGAACGTAGAGGCCATATTACGCGGTGCGGGAATGGCCTCCAGAAAATCGGCCCCGTTGTCATCCGTTTCCGTGCAGCCGCCATCCTTCCGCTGGACGCCGTTTGAGGCGCTGGGAGCAGGTTCCGGAGCCGGAACCGTGCCTTCGAAGAAGTTAGGCGGCGTGGTGGCTGTAGCTCCATAGCCGACCAGGTCTTGAATGCGCGCTAGCATCCCGGCATCGCACGGCGTCGAGCCGCCATTGCAGCCGAGCGGGGTCGAATCCGTCACCAACGCCACCTTGCCCGAACTGCCGCTGAGGTTGATGGGCGAAGTATCGGTTACGTCAGGAGTGGGCAAAGGCACGCCGGTTGGCGTAGCCGTCGAAACCGCCCCCTCAACCAGCAGATACTGGCCCGGTTGCAGCGTGCCCGATAGTGGAGTAATCACGACCGTAGTAGCGCCAAACAATCCCGTGCCGGCGGCACTGGCATACTGGATAGACCAGCCGGTCACGTCAACGGCCGTAGCTCCCCGATTGAACAGTTCCACAAAGTCATTGGTGTATGTAGAACCAACGGCTGCACCACCGCCGCCATACACCTGACTGATCACAATGTCGGGCGAGAGCGCCGCGACAGGTCGATTGAAATGCGGCGAAACACTGGTGACGATCGCTGCAAACAGGATAAGGGTTAACAATATGGGCCGAACCCACCACGAGGTGGACCGGCGTGCCGTTCTCAAGTGATTCATGGCTACGCTCCTATTCAATTGATTATTGAATGGGCCGGCGTAATCCTGGCGACGGCTCAAAAGGTGGGAAGGACCCTCATCCTTAACTCCCGCCTATTGCGACAACTGTAGAATAGCATAGCCAAGGCCGCGTTGTATATCCGCCAAAATACCTATCCTAATCACGGCGATAACATACACCAAACCAGGTCCGACTACAGCGCCGGCGCAGGTGTTCGCGGCGCGTCGGCCACATGGTATACTTTCCGCTATGTACGAAGACGTTATCCCCACACTGAAGCAAGCTTACGACAACCACGCCGGGGAACGTAATACAGCAGACTTGGCCGATTGGAAGATCGTCGAGTGCGAACACTTTCTGGCGCTCCTGCAATCGGAAGGCAAGCAATCGCTGCTGGAGATCGGCGCGGGGCCGGGCCACTTCGGCGCTTTCTTCCGCGACCGGGGCCTCGACGTCACCTGCACCGACCTCTCGCCGGAGATG
>DAOMSB010000214.1:0-2930 GCA_035446145.1 Promineifilum sp. (SeqCode)
TGGGTGGGCGGTCAGATCAGTATTCAGTAGATCAGTATTCAGTAGATCAGTATTCGGTAGATCAGTATTCAGTAGATCAGTATTCAGTAGATCAGTAATCAGCCCAGTTCTGCCCGAATCTGCGCCAGCATCGTCTGCTCGGCGTCGGAGACGCGCACGCCGCCAAAGCCCAGAAAGCCGCCTTCCTTGCTCGCTTCGGCCGTAGCCTCGGCAACGGTGATGAGCATGACCTTGAAGGTGTTGATATCCATCTCGTCGGCCCCTTTGGCGCGCAACATGGTGAACGTCTCCGTTGTTCTGTCGCGTACCATTTGTTTCATCTCTTCGACCGTGTTCGGCTTGGCGGCCTTCATCGATTCCTTCTCGGTTTGCGCCCACTCTTTCATTTGGGCTTCTTCTTCCTCGCTGGGCTTGGTGGTCAGATGGGACTGGAGAGCGCCCATGAGCGGGCTGTCGCCGGCGTGGGCATCCACATACTCCTTGATGCTTTTCATGATGGCGCGGAACTCGCCGATGAGGCCCATTGGGCCGGACGGATCGGCCGTGACGACCAGCGCCCCCACAGACGCCGGCGCAGCAATGACCTGCGCCCATTCCTCAACGGACAGGGAATCACGATTGAACATGGATATCTCCTTGCATGATAAAAATGAGTTGAAATTGTCGATGGTGACACGACAAATCGCGCCGGTTTTACTCCATCATCGGCCGGCAGGCAACCTCTGTGTTCAACCCGTTTTTGGTGCTCGCCACGGAGCGATTCGCGACAGCTATTGCCGCGAGCGACGACATTCAATGCTGCGTCCCCCAAGCCCTGAAGGTCGCTTGTTGACACATTGCGTCATCATGACGCAATGTGTTATAATGCCTGATGAGGGATCGCGATGCGATCCCGTAAATCGAAAAGTCAGACGTTGGAGCATCAGGCGTCGTATATGGTAGACGTTGGAACGTCAGGCATTGCAGCGCTCGGTGCTATGTCAGGGGACGGGAACATGAACATCTCGCGTAATGGGCACAGCGACAATACACGGTTGACCAACGACGAACGGCGAGCGGCGCAGGCCGATTCGGCCGTCTACGACTATGTCATCATCGGCTCCGGCTTCGGCGGGTCTGTGTCCGCCTGGCGGCTGACGGAAAAGGGCTACTCCGTGCTGGTCATCGAGCGCGGCAAGCGCTGGAACGCCGACGATTTCCCCAAGACCAACTGGAACGTCTTCAAATATCTGTGGATGCCCGCGCTGCGCTGCTTTGGGCCGCAGGGGCTGAACTTCTTCAAGGACATCTGGCTGCTCAACGGCACGGGCGTGGGCGGCGGCTCGCTCATCTACGCCAGCACCCACCGCATCCCGCCCAAGGCGTTCTTCGAAGCGCCGGAATGGGCGCACCTGGCCGATTGGGAAGCGGAGCTGATGCCCCACTACCACACCGCCAACCGCATGCTGGGCACGACCACCAACCCTCTCCTCTGGCCGGCCGATCATGCCCTGCTGGACATCGCCCACGACCTGGGCCAGGCCGACACCTTCGAGGCCACCGGCGTGGGGATCTACTTCGGCGAGCCGGGCGTCACCGTCAAGGACCCGTTCTTCGAGGGCCAGGGGCCGACGCGCACCGGTTGCACCCATTGCGGCGGCTGCATGGTCGGCTGCCGCCACAACGCCAAGAACACGCTGGACAAAAACTATCTCTATCTGGCCGAGAAGCACGGCGCGCGGGTGCTGCCGGAGCATAACGTCAACCTCATTCGGCCGCTCTTCGGCGCGCAGCCGGACGAGGCCCGCTACGAGGTCGCCTGCGAGAAGATCACCGATTTCGGCCGCAAGCGCCGCTCCACGGTCCGGGCGCGCAATGTCATCGTCGCCGCCGGCGTGTTGGGCACGGTGGAGCTGCTGTTCAACTGCCGCGACGTCCACGGCACGCTGCCGCTCATCTCCCAATGCCTCGGCGAGGGGGTTCGCAGCAACAGCGAGGCCCTGATGGGTGTGACGGCGCGCCACAACAGGCAGGATTTCTCCCAGGGCGTGGCCATCACCAGCCACTTCTGGGCCGACGACGAGACCAGCGTCGAGCCAGTGCGCTATCCGCCCGGGTCGTCGTTCATGCGCTCGCTCATCTGGCCGCTGGCCGCCTATGGCGACGCCGGGCACAGCCTGGGGGCGCGGCTGGTGGCGTCGCTGCGGCACTTCCTGCGCAAGCCGGGCGACTTCATGCACACCCGCTTTCTGCCGCGCTGGGCCGAGCGGGACACGGTGCTGCTCATCATGCAGACGGTGGAGAACAAGATGTCGTTCCGCCGCGGCCGTTATCTCTCGAAGGGGTTCCGCATGGGCCTGCAGACCGAGCGCGACCCGGAGCAACCCATCCCGGCCTGCGTGACCGCGGGCAGCGATGTCGTCAACCGCTTCGCCGAGAAGGTCGACGGCGTGCCCTGGGTGGGGCTGAACGACCTGCTCAACATCCCCAACACGGCCCACATTCTGGGCGGCTGCCCGCTGGGCGGCGACGCCACGAAGGGGGTGGTCGATATCGACCAGCAGGTGTTCAACTATCCCGGCCTCTATGTGGCCGACGGCTCGGTCGTCCCGGCCAACCTGGGGGTCAACCCCAGCCTGACCATCGCCGCCATGACCGAGCGGGCCATGAGCCGCATCCCGGCCCGCGCCAAGGCCGCCCCGGCCGAACCGCTGCCCTATCCGCACCTGATCTCGATCGACGGCCGCCCGGTGGCTACAATTAACGGCGGCGGCCGCGTTGTCGCCGCGCCCCAATCGGGGAAGCGGCCCACATTGGCGCCCCTGCTGTTGCTGCTTGCCGGCCTGCTGCCGCTGCTTTTGTTGCTGTTTGGCCTGAAGAAGAAATAATTCAGGAAAATTACGAATTACGAATGGCTTTGTTGCATGAAAAAGCGCAAAGCCAAAATGATA
>DAOMSB010000215.1:0-2888 GCA_035446145.1 Promineifilum sp. (SeqCode)
TCCGACGCGGCGATGCGCGTCATCGGCTCGCGGTAGATGCGGGTGAAGGTGACGGCCCAGAGGAAGGTGGGGACGATGACGAGCAGGGCGAGGAGAGCGACGGCCCATTTGCCGGATACGAGATTCGAGATACGGGATACGGGTTCAGAGCGCTCCGCGCCCCGGCGCCCGGCGGCCGCTCGCCGCCACAAGTACACCACCCCCCAGCCCGCCAGCACGAACAGCGTCGGATAGACAGGCAGGAAGTAGCGCACCGACTTGACCCAGCGCGTGCCCATATAAAGGAAGTAGAGCAGCGTCCAGAAGACGGGAATGGCGTGGAGCATCCATTCGGGAGATACGAGATACGAGATACGAGATACGAGTTCAGAAGAGTCGCTCCCCTGCTCCCCTGCTCCCTTTCTCCCTTTCTCCCCTTCTCCCCCGCTCCCCTTCTCCCCCGCAAATGATCGCCAGAGCGCCAGTAATAATGCAAACCACGCAAACAGCCCCGCCGTCAAGCCCATGCCCCACAGGATCATGTTGCTGAGGGGGAAGAGGATGGCCGGGCGGTCGGTCCACTGGATGGCGGGCGGGAACAGCGCTTCGGGCGCTTGCAGGCGCTGGATCTCGGCCATGTTGTCGAGGAATTGGGGGTTGAGGCCGATGATCGACTTGATGGCCACCTTCAGCGCGCCCGGCTCGATGCCGGTCTCGGCCAGCGCCACCTCGCGAACCATCTGCGCGTCCATGAAGGCGTAGGGCTGGGCCACGCGGAAGGTGAGGATGGAGACGATGGCGGCGAGAGCGATACCAAGAACAATCAGATACGAGATACGAGATACGAGATACGAGTTCGGAGCGCCGTGCTCCGATGTATCTCTTGATTCGTATTTCGTATTTCGTATTTCGTATTTCGCCCGCGCATAAAGGATCACCGCGCTCACATTGATCACCAGGGCCAGCGGGGCCAGGTTGACGCGCGAGGCGGCGGCGAGGCCGAGAGCAAAGCCGAAGGCCGCCCACCACCACCAGCGGAAGCGCGGCATGGCGTCGCCCAGCGTGGCGGCGCGCACGGCGCAATAGATGCCCGCCGTGGCGAACATGGCCGCCCAGTTGTCCATCGTGAAGAAGTGGGATTGCTGGATGGGCATGACGGCGAAGGCCATCAGCGCGGCGGCGATGAGACCGGCGGCCGACCCATAGAGGCGGCGGCCGATGAGAAAGGTGAAGAAGACGGTGATCAGATCGACCAGCGCCGAGAGGAAGCGGCCGGTGATCTGGATGCCGTCGTAGCCGTCGAAGCGGTAGCGGCACAGGTCGGGCGGGCCGCCGGGGCGCACCGCGGCCGATTCGCACCAGCCCGCCGCCCATTCGCCCACGTAGCGCGTCACGGTCATGGGCAGATTGCCGTAGACGAACAGGTTGTAGCCGAAGTTGTACGGGTTGAGCGTGGAGATCGACGTGCGGAAATAGTCGAGCGGGTTGTCCACGCTGCTGATGGAGCTGCCGACCATCGTCAGGAAGCGCTCGTCGGGGTGCAGGTGGCTGTCGCTGTCCCAGGCGATGCCGCTGAAGCGCAGCCAGCCACCCAGGGCCAGGATGATCAGCAGCAGGAGAATGACGATTAGCCCGCGCGGGTTCAGGCCATAGCCGATCTTGCCGGGCGGGGCGGCGATGATTTCATCCGCTTCCGGCTCGGCCGCGGGCAGGTTTGTGTTGTCGGTAGCACTCATACGGTTATTGATACACGCCTGATTGGCATGCAATCCCGTATTTATACACGATCTGCCGCTTTTCGGCGTAATGAATTGAACGATTTATCATTCCCAGACCTGACAGGTCGGCGGATCAAACGACTGCGTGGGGACGGGAGTCTGCGCCGCCCACCTGTCAGGTCTTTATAGGTCTCGATGCCGGCCTCTATACCTCGCTCGCCGAAATGACGAGCAGCCCTTCCAGCCCGGCGCGGTCGACCACCGTCACCTGCTTGCCCGTGACCCGTATCCAGCCGGCGCGGCGGAAGCGGCCGAGGGCCTTGTTGATGCTGACGCGGGTGGCGCCGGTCATCTCGGCCAGATCGGTCTGGGTCAGGGACAGATTGATGATCACGCCCTCGGTGGTGTAGGTGCCGTACTGGTCGGCCAGATGCAGCAGCGTGCGCGCCAGCCGGCCGGGCAGGTCAAGGAAGAAGATGTCGGCCAGCTGGGCGTTGAGCCGCCGGATGTGCCGGGCCAGCGTGGTGAGGACGTGGAGCGCGAATTCGGGGTTGTCGGTGAGATAGGTGATGAACTCCTCGCGGTGGAGCGTCCATGTCTCGGTCGCTTCCAGGGCGATGGCCGCCGCCGAACGCGGGGCGTCGTCGATGAGGGCCATCTCGCCGAAGAAGTCGCCAGGGCCGAGGATAGCCAACGAGACCTCATGCCCTTCGGTGGTGGTGTGGCTGATTTTGACCTTGCCCTTGCCGATCAGATAGAGCAGCCCGCCGGGGTCGCCGAGGTGGAAGATGGCCATGCCGGCGGCATAGCGGCGCGGGACGAGCTTCTTCGCCAGCTCCTCGACGTCTTCGTCGGGCATGGTGGCAAAAAACGGGACGCCCCGCAGGGCCAATATGGCGTTGTTGTCGCGTGAAGCGGCCATCGCTCCTCCTCTCTATCCGCATTCCCTGGCTAAATTTTAGCGGGTTTTATGGGAATGACGAATGAGGGATGACGAATGAAGAGCGGGCTCCTGCCCCTTTCTCCCCTGCTCCCCCACTGGCCACGAATGACGCGCCTTTATCGTACTTCATCTTCACTCGTCGCTCGTGCGATGATTGCCGTCGATTGCCAAGGAAATGCGAAGCGGCTCTGGTTTTTGCAACGAATGACATTTGTCACATGACGGCCGTCCGCGCCGGATGTATGCTA
>DAOMSB010000216.1:0-2832 GCA_035446145.1 Promineifilum sp. (SeqCode)
CCACGATCAGCCCGCCGATGGCCGGCACGACCAGCATCCACAGGCCGATGGGGTTGGTCTCCAGGTCGGTCAGCTCCGTGGCCACCCGTTGGAAGAAGACCAGATTCCACAGCAAGCCGATGAGCGAAAAGAGCGCGAAGGCCAGCAGCCCGGAAATGGCGCCGATGACGGCGGCCAGGATGCTGACGTAGATCATGCGGAATGATTTGGATGGTTTTATGCCCATATCTTCCTGCAAGCTCAGGTTGGGTTGTTCGATCATGATTACCTCGTTTCTTTTGAATGAATTGAAAGACGGGGTATTATATCGTAGTACGATACAATTTGTCAGGTCGAATTTGGAACTTGTTCGCCGACGCGATAACCGAGGCAGAAACCGGCGATAGGGTCCGCATAAGGACGAAAGAAGAATGGCTCAACCTATCAGCAGAACGGAGTATGAAAAGCTGGCCTCATTCCGCTACGCGCTGCGCCAGTTTCTGCGCTTTAGCGAGACGGCCGCTCGCGAGGCCGGTATCACCCCCCGGCAGCATCAGGCTCTGTTGGCAATTGCCGGACATCCGGGACGCGAAGAGGTGATGATGAGCGAACTGGCCGAGCGGCTGCAATTGCGCCATCATACCACTGTGGAACTCATCGACCGCATGGCGGCGCAGGAACTGGTCGTTCGTGAACCGGGTGTGGAAGACCGGCGCTATGTCTATGTCTCGCTGACGCCGCAGGGCCACGACGTGCTGGCTCGCCTCTCCGTGGCCCATCGCGAGGAGCTGAAGCGCATCGGCCCGCAGCTCAACCTACTGCTGCATGAACTCTCTACTGTTGGCGAGGCAGATACGCCGACCAACGCATCCAGGTAAAGAGCAGTCGCGCCACGGCGAATTGTTTGCCTGCCTAATCAGGCGGACGCATGCGCAGATGCGCCCACTGCCACCCACGCCCCAAAATTGCTATAATCAACCTATGTGACGCTCCCTTCCGTAGTGGGTTGCGCCCTGATATCTGCTATGACACCTGATTCTAATCCCGATTGAGGAGTTACCCATGCCCAAACCCATTACCAGCCCACTGACCGACCCCGTCTATACCCGCGCACCTTATTGGAAGGACGTGCCCGATGAAAAGTGGATGGACTGGCGCTGGCAAATGTCTCATCGCCTGAATTCCGTCGAGGAACTTGGCCGCGTCATCAACCTGACCGATTCCGAACGACGCGCGCTGACAGCCCAGGGCCTTTTTCGCGTCGATATCACGCCTTACTTCGCCAGCCTCATCGACCCCGATGACCCCCATTGCCCCGTTCGCAAGCAGGTCATCCCCACCGACCGCGAGATGGTGCCCTTCGAGTCGATGATGGAAGACAGCCTGGCCGAGGACAAACATTCGCCCGTGCCCGGCCTCGTCCATCGCTATCCCGACCGCGTGCTGATGCTCATCACCACCCAATGCGCCAGCTACTGCCGCTATTGCACCCGCAGCCGCATCGTCGGCGACCCGACGCAGACCTTCAGCAAGGCCGACTTCGACGCGCAGATCGACTACATCGAGCGCACGCCGCAGATCCGCGACGTGCTGCTCTCCGGCGGCGACCCGCTGGTGCTGAACCCCAAGATCGTGGACATGATCCTCGGCCGCCTGCGGGCCATACCTCATGTGGAGATCATCCGCATCGGTTCGCGCGTACCCGTCTTCCTGCCCATGCGCATCACGCCTGAATTCTGCGACATGGTGGAGAAATATCATCCGTTCTGGATCAACATCCACGTTAACCACCCCAAGGAGATCACCCCTGAGCTGGCCGCGGCGACCGACCGGCTGTCGCGCGCGGGCGTGCCGCTGGGCAACCAGAGCGTGCTGCTGGCCGGGATCAACGACTCCGTTCACATTCAACGCAAGCTGGTGCATGAGTTGGTGAAGATTCGCGTGCGGCCGTATTACCTCTACCAGTGCGACCTGGTCGAGGGCAGCGGCCATCTGCGCACGACGGTCGCCAAGGGGATCGAGATCATGGAGGGGCTGCGCGGCCACACGTCGGGCTATGCCGTGCCCACCTACGTCGTCGACGCGCCGGGCGGCGGCGGCAAGATCCCGGTCATGCCCAATTACGTTATCAGTCAGGCCCCGGGCAAGGTGGTGTTGCGCAATTTCGAGGGCTTTATCACCACCTACACCGAGCCGCTGGATTATGACCCGCACGAGATCAGGGATCAGGAAGCGCTCATCGCGCCGCGGCCGGAGCCGGGGCAGGAAGGCGTGCTGGCCCTGCTGGAAGGGGAGCGGATGTCGATCGAACCGTCGGGATTCGCCTCCACCCATGCCCGTGGAGGGGGCGAGCATCGCCTGCGCAGCGGGGATATCTCCGGGAAATGGCAGCCGCTGGGCGTCGGCTCAATCGAAGTTCATAAGCCTCGTGAGCGACTGAATGAGGGCAAGCACCACGAAGCTCACGAAGCCCACAACGAGAAGGAAACGGAACCGCCCGCACAGGGCTAGAAGCACTGGTGCGCCGTAGCGCAGACAGGAATGTCTGCGCTACGGCGGGTCTCCCGCCGCCCGAATCTTGCCGCCCGCCAGATGTTTGGCGGCGATGTAGCCGAACGTCATCGACGGGCCGATGGTGCTGCCCGCGCCGGGGTAGGTGTTGCCCATGACCGAGGCTGAATTATTGCCGGTCACGTAGAGGCCCTCGATGACGGAGCCGTCTTCGCGTAGTACGCGAGCGTACTCGTCCATCACCAGCCCGCCCTTCGTGCCCAGATCGCCCGGCACCATCTCGACCGCATAGAACGGCGGCTTCTCGATGGGCGCGAGGCAGGGGTTGGGCTTCACCGTCGG
>DAOMSB010000217.1:0-2803 GCA_035446145.1 Promineifilum sp. (SeqCode)
AAAACAGCGTCAGCATCCTGTTCAGCTTCGCCCATTCCTACTTCCACATCGCCGTCGATCGACCCTACGATCTCGTTTACTTCCTGAAGAGCATCATGCCCCGCAAGCGAACGGGCGAGCTTTACATCTCGCTCGGCTATAACAAGCACGGCAAGACGGAGCTTTATCGCGACTTGCTTGACCATCTCGCCTATACGACAGAGAAGTTCGAGGTCGCCCGTGGCCAGCGCGGCATGGTCATGATGGTCTTCACGATGCCCGGCTATGACATGGTGTTCAAGCTCATCAAGGACTTCTTCAACTATCCGAAGGACTCCACGCGCAAGCAGGTCAAGGGCAAATACGATCTGGTCTATCGTCTCGATCGCGCCGGGCGACTGGTTGACGCCCAGGTTTTCGAATATCTGGAGTTTAGCCGCGACCTCTTCTCGGAAGAGTTGCTGGCGGAGTTGGCCGGCTCCTGCACCCAAACTGTCACCATCGGCGAGGAGAAGGTAGTCATCTCCCACGCCTATGTCCAGCGACGCGTGATCCCGCTCGACATCTACGTCCGCGACGCCCACGAATCGGCCGCCTGTGCCGCCGTGTGTGATTACGGTCAGGCGATCAAGGACATGGCCTCGAACAACATTTTCCCCGGAGATATGCTGCTGAAAAACTTCGGCGTCACCCGCCACGGCCGCGTCGTCTTCTATGACTACGATGAACTGTGTTTGCTGGAAGAATGTAACTTCCGCCGGCTGCCGCCTACCGCCCGCTATGAGGACGACCTGGCCGCCGAACCCTGGTTCCATGTCAACCCTCACGACATCTTCCCCGAGGAATTCCCCCATTTCCTTGGATTATCGGGGAACTTGCGCGACGAGTTCGAGCGGCGGCACGCCATGCTCTACACAGCCGAATATTGGCGCGAGCAGCAGGAAGCCGTTCGCGCCGGCGTTCGCTCCCACATCTTCCCTTACCTGCCCGAACAACAACTTCGCGGCTCAACGATTGAGATGAACCCATGACCCTGCAAGAATTACCCATCACCAACCTGCCCGCCAGCCGCGTCCACGCTCAGGTCATCGTCTGCGGCGACCCGGCACGCGCCGACCGCATCGCCGAACAACTGGACGGCGCGACGCTCCTGAGCCACAAGCGCGAATATCGCGCCCACAACGGTACATATCGTGGTACGCCCATTACCGTCTGCTCCCACGGCATCGGTGCCGCCGGCGCGGCAATCGCCTTCGAGGAGTTGATCGTCGCCGGCGCTCGAACCATCATCCGCGTGGGCACGTGCGGCGGCTTGCAATCGGACGTACAGCCCGGTCATCTGGCCATCGCGACGGCCGCCGTTCAAAATACCGGCTACGGCCGCGAAGTCGTCCCCGAAGGTTACCCGGCCGTGGCGAGCGCGGCGGCCACGTTAGCCCTGCAGCAGGCCGTCGAATCCTCCGGCCGGGTGGCCCGAACGGGCATCGTTCTCTCCCGCGACAGCTTCTACCCCGGCGTCGATTTGGCTACCGCGCCCAACTACCGGGTCATGTCCAGCGCCAACGTCCTGGCGGTGGAGATGGAATGTGCCGCCTTGTTCATCGTCGGCAGCCTGCGCGGGGCACGAACGGCGGCCATCCTGGCCGTCGACGGCAACGTGCTGGAAGCGGTCGAGAGCGTTGAGGGCTACAAACCCGGCCGGGACGTCGTTCACCAGGCCGTGGATGCGGCCATCCTCGTCGCGCTGGAGGCCCTGTGCCATCTCGCGTAAGCGAACTCCAGGCCCAACGTCGCGCCATTCGTCACCTGCTGAAGGAAAACGATGCGATCGACGCCATGGCCGCCTACTACGCCTTCTACCATCCTGCCGAAAAGACCACTTTGATCGTCGCGCCGGAAGGCATCGAGGCCAACCCCGCGGCCCATGCCGACGGCTACGTGGCGTTGTCCCGCACGGGAATCGATCTGTTCAGGCCGCTGGTGACGATGCGGCTGCCAATCGACCGCGATCCCGGCGCTGCCGAGGAATCGGCCGATCTGCTGGAGCGCGCCCTCGCCCCCGGCCAGCCCGTCATCCTCAATATCCCCGTTCGCTATCGCCCCCTCATCGACGCGCTGTTTGATGTTCAGTCTGAAGAGCCACTGCGCCTCTACGCGCTTGAGCCGGCCCATTTTGAGCCGATCGTCAACGTGCTGGTCGTGCGCTCCACCGGCTCCGGCGGCCTGCCCCGATTCTCCATTCGCTCCAATCAGAACGGCGAGGAGGAAGTGGTGGCCGCAGCATCACTCAACTGGCAGTCTCCCCATTATGCCGAAATTGCAGTTAGTACCCGGCCACAATACCGCCGGCAGGGATGGGGGCGCAGCGTCGTCGCGGCCCTCAGCGGCTATCTGATTGAGAACGGCCGCGCCCCGCTCTACGTCGTCTCCGAAGAAAACAGCGCCTCTGCCCACCTCGCCGAAAGTGTCGGGTTCACCGATACGGGCGCGCGCGAGTACTTGCTCCAGGCTTCCTTAAAAGAGCGTGCAAGAGGCGTGAAGAAGGCGTGAAATATGAATCACGCCCGTTGACCCACTGTCGGCAGGTATGATAATCTGCCCATAACTTCACTTGTATTGGTAGCTTTAGTAAAAGCCACGTATTGGTAGTTGCTGCGGATAAAGCACCATCTCCGTCCCTCCGGAATGGTGCTTTATCTGGAGCTTATCCCCGACATTTGAATTAAGACAACTGTATTCGTAAGTCCCAATGTGGAGGTAATGGTAATATGTTTCGCGAGACAGGTATTGTCAAGTGGTTCAGCCGATTGAAGGGCTATGGCTT
>DAOMSB010000218.1:0-2771 GCA_035446145.1 Promineifilum sp. (SeqCode)
TCATACTTGTCCTCCTATGAGATGGCCCAGTTCATCGGCCGAGGTGTCGCGGGCGTCAAGGACGCGAGACATCACGCCGCCGGAGAACACGGCAATTCGGTCGCTGTGGGCGATGATCTCATCCAGGTCGGCCGAAATGAACAGGATGGCGGTTCCATGTTCGCGCCGTCCGTAGAGCAACTGCCACGTGTAATCCGACGAACGCACGTCGAGGCCGCGTGTAGGTTGTTCCAGCAGCAGCAGGTTCAAAGGCGTATCCAGCAGGGAGAACAGGAGTCGTTGCTGATTGCCACCCGACAGCGCGTCGGCCGTCGTTTCGGGGCGGCCGACGATCTGATAAGTGGTGATGCGCTCGGTCATGTCGGCCTGATTTCCCTTCCAGTCCACGAAGAACTGCTTTTCGGGGCGCGCCAGGACCAGATGTTCGGTCAGCGATAGCCCTGCGACCAGCCCTTCTTCCAGCCGCCCGGCGGGGACATAGGCCACCCCGTTTTTCTTCCGGCGATGGTAATTCCAGCCGGTCACGTCCTGACCCTTCAGCCGTATGCGCCCCCGGGATGGGGATAACAATCCGGCACATGCTCGCATGACGAGGTTTTGACCGCTGCCCTCCAGCCCCGCAAAACCAAAAATCTCCCCGGCACGCACGGAGAGATTGATCGAGGGGATATTCATTTGATAGGTCTGGATGGCAACATCCTGTAGCTCCAGAACGGGATTGCCCATGTCGAACGCGGGTCGCCGGCTCCGCTGCGGTACCTGACCGAACATCATCTCGACCAGTTGCTCATTCAGGCACGGCAATTCCTGCTCCCCCGCCAGTTTGCCGCGTCGCAGGACATAGGCATAGAGGCATAGTTCCTGCACCTCTTCCAGCTTGTGGGAAACGAGGATGACCGTTTTGCCTTCTTCGCGGGTCATTTTGCGCATGGAGTCAAAGAGGATCTCTTTTTGCTCGGCGCTGATGCCCGTGGTTGGTTCGTCGAGGATGAGCACCTGGGCTCCACCGGCCAGCAATCGCACCAACTCCAGTTGCTGTCGCTCGCCCATCGACAATGTATCGATGGTCGCGTTGACGTCAATATGGAACCCATAGCGCTGGGCCAGCCCTTCCAGTTCGGCACGCGCTTCTTTATAGTTGAGGCGCACACGGCTGTCGCGGCCGAGCAGGTAGTTATCGATCACGCGGAACGGCGGCATGTCGAGGGGGTCCTGATACAGCATACCGACCCCCTTGGCCAGAGCATCGGCCGGGGAGTGAAAAGTCACCGGTTGGCCGTCGAGCAAGATCTCGCCGCTGGTGGGCGGCTGGTAGCCCGAGAGGATTTTCATCAGGGTGCTCTTGCCTGCCCCGTTCTCCCCCACGAGCGCATAAATCTTGCCCGGCTTCAACACCAGGCTGATACCGTCGTTGGCCTTCACTGGGCCAAAATATTTGCGAATGTCCCGAAGCTCAACTTGCATAGGACCTCTCAATGGAAAATGTCCGGCGAAATTCAAGGGCAGGTCGGCGCAAGGCCAATGCGTACCCTAAGGATACCGGTTACGTTCAACCAGGTACACTGTCATTGATCCTGAGTATGATATGACATTCATCGTAATGATGCAGACTTCAGGCCGTCGGAATCCTTGTGTCTGCTCATGACTTCCCATCCATTATGGTCGGCGAGTCCGTGAAACTGCGCCGGGCATGTTTTTCGATGATCTCTTTTTCCTCCGCGTAACGCTGGATCGCGGGTTCCAGCCCCATTTCGCGGGCCAACTTGAGGGCCTGTTCAATCTCGGCATAAGCCGCTTCGTATTGTCCCTGTCGCCGAAATGCCTGGGCGCGTAACTGATGCAGTTCGGCCCGCTGAATCGGGATGATCTCATCCGGGTCGTTGAAGGCGGTTGGCATGAGCACCGCGTCCAGCTCTTTTTGGGCGGCCGCGCCGTCGCCGCGCTGCAGTTGGTAGAGGCTCCTGATTTGATGAGCCAGTACCCGCCGGCTCATATTGGTGAGGCCCAACTCCAGCGCTTTACCGGCGGCCTCAAAAGCGTCCTTGTTTAATTGTTGCCTTCCGCCGACCATGACCGCCCGCTGCAGGTAACCTTGGGCGAATGTGGGGTACTGGGCCAGCAAGGCGTCCAGCTCGCGACGGGCTTCCTGGTGGGCGCCGCCACTCCACAGTTCCGTGATCATCTGCAATCGTGCTTCGGGATTGCCTGTCGTGGCGGCTGCCTGAACCGCGGAATGGCGCATCTGGGCGGCGGCCGAATCGAAGGCGACCATCTCAAATGCTCCAGCGCGGTCGGCGCGCCAGAACAGGAGCAACAAGACGGCGTGGGTGATCAGCGTCACGCCGCTCAATATTGGCGTTGCTGAAAAATCGTAGATCATCTTCCAATCGCCGATGGGCAAAAACAGGGTGAAGATGGGGTAATAGAGCAGCGAGAAATAGATCTGGAAGCGAAAAGCGCGCAGGCCGAAGTATTGTACCGTCCGGCTCTTGTTATGGCGCAGGGCCAGCCACAACAGGCCGCCGAAAGCCAGCGATCCTAATGTCCCGGCGATGGCGATGATCCAGTTCTCGACGGCCGTAAATGTCCCATCGGGCACGACATAGCCCCAGAACACGCGATAGCCGAATTCCGCCACACGGCCGCCGAACAGGATGATAGCCAGAGCGTGGGCCGATTCATGCACAAGCACAGCCGGGGGGACGCCAAGGAAAAATGCCGCCTGTTCGCTCAGGCGCTGCTTTTCCCTGGTAAGTGGCTCCTGCCGGATG
>DAOMSB010000219.1:0-2717 GCA_035446145.1 Promineifilum sp. (SeqCode)
GACGGCACGGGCCTCGATTACGAGGCGATCTTCATCGACGACGGCAGCAAGGACCGCAGCTTCACCGTTCTCGCGGAACTGGCGGCCGAAGATGACCGCATCGTCGCCATCCGTTTCCGGCGCAACTACGGTCAGACGGCCGCCTTCGCCGCCGGGTTCGACCACGCCCGCGGCCGCGTCATCGTCACCCTCGACGCCGACCGCCAGAACGACCCGGCCGACATCCCTGCCATGCTGGCCGAACTGGACAAGGGCTACGATGTCGTCAACGGCTGGCGCGAGAACCGGCAGGACGATCTGGTGCGCCGCTTCCCGTCGCGCGTCGCCAATTGGCTCATCGCCCGCACCAGCGGCGTCCACCTGAAGGATCGCGGCTGCTCGTTGCGCGCCTTCCGGTCCGAGGTCGTCCGCGACCTGCATCTCTACGGCGAACTCCACCGCTTCATCCCCGAACTGGTCAACTTCGCCGGATTCACCATGTCGGAGGTGCCGGTCAATCACCGTGCCCGCGTGGCGGGCACGTCGAAGTACGGCCTCTCGCGCACCTTCCGCGTCATCCTCGACCTGTTCACCATCCACTTCCTGCGCAAATACGGCGATCGGCCGATGCAGCTCTTCGGCCGCTGGGGGATCATCCTCTTCGCTCTCGGCGCGCTCATCGGCGGCTATCTGACCGCGCTCAAGCTCTGGGCGGGCATCACCGGCGGCATCGAGGGCTTCAACGCCATGACCATCGGCGATCGGCCGCTGTTGCTGCTGAGCGTGCTGCTGGTCATCATCGGCGTCCAGTTTATCATCATGGGCCTTATTGCCGAGCTAACCGTGCGCACATACTATGAGACGCAGGATTTACGGGTCTATCGCGTGAGAGAAATCATCGGCCAAGAGTCAAGCACATTCAATCAGCTCAAATGAGCATGATATACTATTCAAATGCCTGAGTTAAGTCGCTTTTTCGGTATCATCATAAGGATGTATTATGACGATCATCCACCACCTCACTTTCATGCAATTTATGGGCAATATGAAATACAGGTCAGCATTGACCCGATCGTAATTCTAAACGGGCAGTTGCCTAGAAGGGCGATTTCGATGGTTATTGAATGGGCAGCCATTCATCAGCAGGAGCTAATGGATAACTGGAAACGGCTTGAGGTCAATCAAACGATGGTTAGGATCGAGCCGCTTGATTAGACATTTGAGGAGCATCATGTTTCCAAGAATAACCCACGTCCAACACGTTCGAGATTATATTTTGCATCTGAAATTTACGAACGGTGAAGAGGCGGACATAGATTTAGAGTCGCGCATTCGCAATCGCGGCGGCGTGTTTAGTCCGTTGGAAAAGATAGAATACTTCGCACGTGTCGCTGTGGACCCAGAAGCACATACATTGGTCTGGCCTAATGGCGTAGACCTTGATCCGGATGTGCTTTACAGCGTAGCAACCGGTACACCACTACCAGCACTGCAAGCGATACAATGACCCTTCTCATCATCGGCTTTGACGGCGCGACCTTCGACCTGATCAAACCCTGGGCGCGCGACGGCTTTCTGCCCAATCTGGCTGGATTGATGCGCGACGGCGTGACGGCCGATCTCGCCTCCACCCTGCCCCCCGTCACCAGCCCCGCCTGGCCAACCTTCATGACCGGCGTCAACCCCGGCAAGCACGGCGTCTTCGATTTCATCCAGCCCCACGGCGAGAACTTCACCCTCGTCAATTCGACCCAGATCCGTCAGCCGACCATCTTCCAAAGGTTGTCGCAGGCCGGCTATCGCGTCGGCATACTCAACGTGCCGGTGACCTACCCGCCGCAAGAAGTCAACGGCTTCATGGTGACCGACATCCTCAGCCCGAAGAACGCGACCATCAGCTACCCGGCCGATCTCATCAGTCGCTACGAACCGGAGTTGGGGCCTTACCGCGTCGCGCCGAACATCCAGTACAAGGCGGGCAACGAGGCCGAATTCATTGCCGATATCTACGACCTCATCGACGCCCACACCCGCTGGGCGCTAAAGCTGCTGGAGTCGGAGCCGGTGGACGTGCTCATGGTCCACTTCATCTCCATGGACATCGCCAAGCATGCCCTGTGGCGCTTCATGGATCACGACCACGAACGGTATGAGCCATCGCCCTGGGAACACGCCATCCGCGACGGCTACGCCAAAGTGGACGCGTCCATCGGCCAACTCATGGCGCGACTGCCCGCCGGTTCCACCACCATCGCCATGTCCGACCACGGCTTCGGCCCGTTGAAGAACATGGTCAACCTCAATGTCTTCTTCATGCAGCGCGGCCTGATGAAGCTGAAACCCGACGCCGTGACCCAACTCAAGGCGTGGGGGTTTCGGCATGGCCTGACCCCGGCCGGCGCCTATCAGTGGATCGCGCGGGTAGGCTTGCAAAACACCGTCGCCCAGGTCAGCAAGAAGGCGCGCAACGACATCGTCGGCAAGTTTCTCAGCTTCGACAGCGTCGACTGGAGCCGGACGATCGCCTACAGCATGGGGCATGTGGGACAAGTTTACATAAACAATATCGGGAGAGACGGCCACGGCATCGTCGCCGAAGCCGATTACGAGCGGCGGCTGACCGAGGTCAGCGACGCGCTGACCGAGCTGCGCGACGATGACGGCCGGCCCATCCTGACTAACCTGTGGCGCGGCCGCGAGGTCTACCACGGCCCCTACGCCCATCTCGGCCCCGACCT
>DAOMSB010000220.1:0-2437 GCA_035446145.1 Promineifilum sp. (SeqCode)
CGTCCCCCTGACACGTCGTCGGGGGGACGTTCATGTATCTCGCGGTTTCAGGCGACAGAACTCACCGGATCAGCGCTGCTTCGTCGCGGCCGCTTCTTCGCCCGGAATATAGAATTCCGGTTCCGGCTCGGCCGCGGCCAGGCTCGAACCCATGGATACGTCGTCGAGGAAGAAGTTACTGTTGTTGGTGGCGTCGGTTTCTACGACGAACTGGACCGTCACCTTCTGCCCCGCATAGGCAGACAGGTTGGCCGAACCGCGCACCCATCCGCCGGTGCCGGCATTCTGGCACAGATTATAGCTCTTCACTGTGTTGCCCTTCACCTTCACGTAGGCAAAATCGTAGCCGCAAATATCCGCAGAACCAATCCAGTAATAGTAACTGAGCACGGTTGCGCCCGACTGGATGGTGATGGATTGGCCAACAACCGACGTCTCATTGTACACGCCGCCAAGCCAGGCCGCCCACTGACCGCTATGAGGAGACACCCCGGTAGCCAGAAAATTATTCACGATGATCGGGAACCCATTGGAAGAAGATTCCGACCAGCCTTTGCCCGGCCCCTGCTCGAAGTTACCATTCACCAGAGGCGACGGCGGCGGCACATAACGTTGATAGACAGCCAGGGGCACAAAAGACTTATTGGCTCCCACAACCGGTGGATTGACATAGGAGCTGATCCAGCTCTCATAGCGCGAGACGCGGGCATAGACGCCGGGGTAGTCCGGCAAGGCGCAGCCTCTGCCAAAGCTGACGACGCCCACCTGGATCCATTTCTTGGCGCTGTTGTCATAGATCACCAGCGGGCCGCCACTGTCGCCCTGGCATGAGTCCTTGCCGCCCTGGGGATAGCCGGCACAGAGCATGTTGTCCGTCAACCCCGGATAGCTGCCCCGGCACTCGTTGTTGGAGATGATGGGCACCTGAACTTCATGGAGTCGATAAGGGTAATCGATGCCGTTGGGACTACGGTTGCCCCAGCCGGTCACGGTTGCGAGAGTTCCGGTCAGATTGCCGATATTACCAGGCGCCGTGTTGGCGAAAGCGATGGGCAGCGTGCTACCGCCGCCCGCGCGGGCCGGAACGGGGCTGGCCAGCTTCAACAACGCGATGTCATTGTCGTTCGTGTCGTAATTCCAGCCCGGATGAAGAATAATCTCGCTCAGTGCCACACGGACGAAATTCGGATCGGGCGTGCCCAGATCGTGGATGCCGACGATCACGTCCAGATCATTGATGGTGAGCGCCGGGGCCGCGCTATTCTTGATGCAATGGGCGGCCGTCAGCACCCAGCTACGATGGATGATTGAGCCGCCGCAAAACTGGCCGTTATAGGGGTCCTGCCCTTTCTTGACCAACGCCGCCTGCCAGGGCCATTCGCCGGGAGTAGCTTCCTGGCCGCCGACGATGCGCGGCGCCCCTCGCTCGGCGCTCGCCATGGTCACCATGGCGAACATCGAAACAACCAGCAGGACGAGCAGCGCGGCCGCGCGCGGGAACGAATCACGAGTCCACGAACTGTTCATATTGTTCTCCTTGTTGGTGGGCGGTAGCACGCTTCGCATCCTGGCCCAAAGAGACACCCCCCACGATACTCCCCCCAGCCTCTCTCATGCGAGCGAAGCGCATTTCAACGCATTATAAGGAACAACCGAGGCGACTGTCAATATGCGTCACTCCGGCATCCGGCACAGGCTGCGGTAAGGGAATTCACCCAACGGCCTATTCAACCTGACTCATCCCTCATCGAACATTAACCCGGCCATTACATATTTTTTACGATTCGATCGCAAACTATAGAGCAATATTCATTCGCAGCCATGCGCAAGCTTTTGGGCCGCGGGGTTGCGAAACGTAATTGATGCAATAACGTATTTATTAATGAATTGATATCGTGGTATTGAGACAGGAGTTCCAATGAAACAGCGTTTATCCGTAATCATCACCCTGATCGCCCTTGTCGCCGTTCTGCTGACCGGCTGCAGCATTCAGGAGAGCGCGTCGGCCGTGTTGCCGGTCGTCGCTACCGTCGCCGGTAATGTGGCCGGCACCGTCGAGCAGCAGCTGCCCACCGTCGCCGCCCAGGCCAACGCCACCCTTCAGGAAGTGGCTCAGGTAGCCCCGACGGCCGAGCCGGTGGCCCCCGTCACCGACCCTGCGCCGGCGGTCATCGAGCCGGTGCCCGTGGTCCCGACCTCGCAGGAGCAGCAGATCATCGACCTCTATAACCGGGTCAACCCCGGCGTGGTCACCATCTATATGACCAGCGGCAGCGGCTCCGGCTTCATCATCGACGCCGAGGGCTATATCGTCACCAACAACCACGTCATCGCCGAGGGCGGCGAGATCAACGTCCTGTTCCACGACGGCGACGTGAAGAAGGCCGAACTGGTGGGCACCGACCCGCAGGCCGACATCGCCCTGCTGAAGGTCGAG
>DAOMSB010000221.1:0-2409 GCA_035446145.1 Promineifilum sp. (SeqCode)
AGCTTGCGCGATAGCTGACGCTTAAAAATCCTCTCCGTCTCTTTATCGCGGAAGCTCCTAATCACGAGATTAGTGTATAACGTGATGCGTTTAACGTCAAGCGTTATATGCCTGCCAGATTAGTCCCGTAGCACGCACAACATCTGCCGAATCTCCCCCAGATGATGGGCTGTGTGGACGACGAGCGCCAGCGCGCCGCCCAGACGACGGTCGCTGTCCCATGAGCCGAACCCTTCCATGAGCGCGCGCACGCGAGTGTAGCTGTCGCGCAGTTGGGTCTTCAGTTCTTCCCATTCTTCGGCCGTCACTGCGCCGATCTGCCAGCTTGCGGCCCAGTCGATCCGTTCGGGTTCGGTGTCGGTCATGTATTTTTCCGACACGTCGAGGTAGAAGCGGGTGTGGTCGATTTGCGCGGCCAGTGTGGCGCAGCGGCCGTTGGTGGCGCGCGATGCCTGTTCGGCGGTGATGCCGTCCAGCGTCTCGAACAAGGATGTGCCGCGGTCGAGGTAGATGCCCTGGACGTTTTCGAACGTCTCGGTCAGCAGGGCGTAGAGATTGGTGGTGAAGAGTTCGGCCGAAATTTGCTGGGTCATGGTGAGCCTCCGGTTGAGGATGGTTGGAATAATGTGTCGGGAGCATATCATAGATCGAGGTGTTAAAACAAATGTTCTGTGGATTTGTTATCGTCATTTGCGTCCGCCTGCAAGCGCGCGCTCACCCAGGATCTGTGTGATTACCCCTCGCCATACGCTATAATTTGCAGGCTTAACAGCAGGATTTCGGTTACTGATCCTGTTCATTCGTTGACGGCAAAAGGTGTTCATTGAACTCAATCTTCGTTTCCTTACTTCCTTTCATCATCGGCGGGGCACTTGTCCCGGTTCAGATTATCATCGTCATTTTATTGCTGACTGGCGAAAAGCGGGGGCCGCTGAAGGCTATTGCCTTCGTGCTGGGCATGACGCTGGCCCGGCTGGCCCAAGGCCTTTTATTCCAACTCATCATCACTGGCGGCAGCGGCGACCCGGCCGACGCGAACGGGAATCTGAGCGCGATCAAGGCCACGCTCTTGCTGGTGCTTGGCTTGCTGCTGTTGACTACCGCCTGGAAGAAGTGGATCAAGGAGCCGGACCCCGACGCGCCGCCGCCCAAATGGCTGACAATGCTGGACGGGTTGACTCCCTTGCGCGCCCTGCTCTTCGGCGCGGGCTTTATTCTGATCGCAGTTAAATTGTGGGTCTTCACTCTGGGCGCGCTCAGTGTCATCGATGGCGCGCAATTAGGGATACGGGAGACCTTCCTCGTGTTTTTGGGATATATCCTGCTGGCCCAATCCTTGCTGATCATCCCCATTCTCATTCGCCTCATTCTGCCCAATCGGGCCAAAGTCTGGCTTAAGTCGTTTGGCGGCTGGCTGGAGAAACACAACGACCGGATCGTCATGGTCGTGTCGCTGGTGTTTGGCTTATTGTTCCTTTATCAGGGTATAACCGGGTTGTAACGGAAGGAACCACCTCTGAGCGCAATCTTAAATTGGCGGAGAAGCTGATTGCCGAAGGCCAAATGACGCCGGCGGGGCGGGAGGCGCTTGGTCTGGGTGACTAGGGCGTCGTAGCGGATAAGAGATCCGCAAAGGCTACGGTCGAAACGATCTTGACTCCCGCGATCTCCTCCAGCACCAGCAGGTCTTTATCTCCCGTCACCAGATAATCGGCCTGTTCGACTACAGCATAAGCCAGGAGGTAATCGTCTTTGGCGTCGCGGGCGATCGCGGGGATTGTCTGCTCAATTCGGAGGATTCCTTCGGCCACTGTTGTTAACAGTTTGAGAAATGTCGTTAGCTTGTCCGATCCAACCCGCCCCATCAAATGTGGGCGATTGGCAATAACATCCAGAATCTCATCCACAACCTCGTCAGGCAATAGCAATGTGAATTGGTTCCGGCCGAGTGCCTCGAAAACAACCTTCACCGAGCCGGCGTGCTGCGGTGTGAGCAAATAGCTGATAAAGACGTTGGTGTCGAGCAGCGCCCTCATGATTCGGCCGATCGCTCAAAGTTGATCCGGCCTTTGGCTGCCAATTGCTCAATTGCCGCCCGGGAGATTTCTTCGGCGATGGCTTCGGCTTCTTCGGCCGTTACGTCTTCGCTTGCTTTCTGCATCTCGCGGGCGATTTCCTGCAATTGGGCAATTGCCTGAGTGCGACGAATGTTCTCCTTGGCCTGTCTAAGTTCCTGGTACTCGGCAAAGGGAACAATGACAACCTGCGGATACCCGCGGCTTTGGACGACCACGCTGTCACCGGTCTTCACGGCCCACTTCATGAGATCGCTTAATTTTGCCTTGGCTTCGGTAGCTGATACTGTTTTTTGCATATGATCCCCCACCTGCCCTTATTATGGTAATTTTG
>DAOMSB010000222.1:0-2368 GCA_035446145.1 Promineifilum sp. (SeqCode)
GGTCATGGCATCGGCCGCGTCCTGCATGAAAATCTGTCCGTCTCCCACATCAGGCAATCAAGCCCGGGGCCGCGACTGGTTCCGGGAATGACCTTCACCATTGAGCCAATGATCAATGAGGGCACCTACGAGTGGATCCTGCTGCCCGACGGCTGGACGGTGATCACCGCTGACGGCAAACTATCCGTCCAGTTCGAGCACACCATCGCCATCACTCGCAACGGCCCGGATATCCTGACCCGGCTATAGGAACCCGGACACACGAACATTTGCCGGAGAACAGGCAAGACAAGCCGCACCGAAATTACCTTGACTTGGTTGGGTGTCAATCAATGGCGGGATATCAAGGTTGGGGGTGACTCTGGCGAGCTGAGTAGTCACCCCCAACCGTCGTGTCAAATAACGATATTAACGAGCGTACCGCGCACGACAATCACTTTGCGGGGCTGTTTGCCGTCCAACAGACGCTCGACTTTCTCCGATTCGAGGGCAATCCGACTTAACTGATCATCATCCATCCCGGCGGGCACATCGAGTTTGTCGCGGGTCTTGCCGTTGATCTGGATGACCAGGCTGATCATCTCTTCGCGCGCCGCGTCTTCGTCCCACTGCGGCCAAGACTGCTGATGGATGCTATAGGGGCGGCCGCGCTGCGACCATAGCTCTTCCGTGATATGAGGCGAGATGGGAGCCAGCAACAGGAGGATCGTGTCCACGGCCTCGTCCCAGGCTGCGCGGCTCGCCTCGGCGGCGCGCAGAGCGGCCGACATCGTGTTTCGCAGCTCCATGATGGCCGCCACCGCCGTGTTGAAAGAGAACTCATCCAGGTCCTGCGTGACCTTGCGAATGGTTTGATGAGTCTTGCGACGCAAAGCCCGCGTGGCCGCTTCATCCTCATGCTCAGGCGCATAATCAGTGCGGCCAATCTCCCAGATGTCCTGCAGCAATCGTTGCGGCCCTTTGATGCCGCCGTAATTCCACGGCCCGCCCTGATCCCACTTGGCGAAAAACATCAGATAGGCGCGCACGGCGTCCGCGCCGAATTGGGCTACCAACTCGTCGGGATTGACGACATTGCCCTTGCTCTTGGACATTCGCTGGATTTCCAGATGATGGCGCAGCTGGTTCACATTGTTCTCCCCCGCGATGGCGGGGATATCCACGACCGCCGAGGGCAGCACTTCCACGGTGACAAACTCGGCCGCGCCGCTGTCCACCTGCAGGATGTTCTCGGTGCGCTTCATGATTTCGCCGACGACTTGAGGCTCATCGGTTGCGGCAGCAAACGCGCCAGGCTCCACCACCTCGATCCGCTCGGCGATGAAAACCTTGCCATTGCGACGCCCAGTAGCGACGATTGTGTCGCCCTTGCGTTCCGCGCCCAGGATCTGCCCCTGATTGCGCAGCATGGTCATCGGCTCGTCAAATGCTCCTCGCGGATCGCGGTCATTTGCGCGCATCATCTGCTCCACCTCGGCGAACATACCCAGATCGCGCATGGCCTTGGTGAAGTAGCGCGTGTAGAGCAAATGCATTGTGGCGTGTTCGGCGCCACCGGTGTAGACGTCCACCGGCAGCCAGTAAGCGGCCTCGGCCGGATCGAATGGCCCCTGATCATAGCGAGGGCTTAGATAGCGGTATTGATACCAGGATGAACACATAAAGGTGTCCATGGTGTCCGTTTCGCGTCGCGCCGGTCGCCCTTCGGCGTCAGTCGTGTGGAGAAACGCCGCGTGATACGTCAGCGGGCTGCGGCCGGTAGGCATGAACTCGACATCATCGGGCAGCAGCACCGGCAATTCATCATCCGGCACCATCTCAATCCCGTCCGGCCCATAGATCGCCGGAATCGGAGCGCCCCAATAGCGCTGCCGGCTGATGAGCCAGTCGCGCATCCGATAGTTGACCGACTTGCTGCCGATGCCTCTCTCCGATAGCCAATCGCCCACGGCGCTGACCGAAGGGTTCGCCCATCCCTTGGCACTCGTCACCGGTGTGCCGTCAAACTGTGCGCTGTTGATCATGCTACCCGGCCCCACATAAGCCGCCTCCATCGTTTCGCCATCCAACGTTTCGCCTTCAGGCTGAATGACGGGGATGATCGTCAGACCATACTTGCGCGCAAAATCAAAGTCGCGCTGGTCATGGGCGGGCACGGCCATGATCGCGCCGGTGCCGTAGGTGCTCAACACGTAGTCGGCGATCCAGACCGGAACACGTTCCTCATTGACCGGATTGATGGCGTATCCACCGGTGAAAACACCGGTCTTCTCGCGCGTGTCGGACAGCCGCTCGATCTCCGTGGCGCGCGCTGCCTGCTCGCGATAGGCCTCAACTGCTTCGCGCTGCGTGTCGGAGGTCAGCTTAT
>DAOMSB010000223.1:0-2367 GCA_035446145.1 Promineifilum sp. (SeqCode)
GGAGCTGGCATCACAACCGGCGAAGACCTGTCCGTTCGTGTGGGCGACCCAGTTGCTCAGCTCGGTCAGTTCCGTTGGTGTGTACTGGGAGTCGGCTTCATAGCCCGAGAACCAGATGTTGCACGCGTTGCTGAGAAGCGTCGCCTCGGTGACGTTGGTACCTATGTCGATGTAATTGAAATCAAAATCGCCGTAAGTGCCGACGGGGCCGAAATTGACGGGATTGTCCAGCTTGGCGCGCAGATAACCCATCTGGTAGCTCAGAAGATTCCAGCCATTAGTGGCGTCCTGGGCGCAGACATTGATGGTCGTTGTCGCGGCCCGGGCCTTGGGCACCGGCGCCAGGGCCAGAAACACGGCGATAAACGCCACCAGCAGCCCGCCGCCAAACGTCAAAATCGTTTTCCCTTTCATTCCTCTCGTCCTCCTGGATGGTCTGATTTTTACCGCCATCGCTGTTTCTTTCCGCGCATTCATTTTCGATCGCTCCCATTCGTATGACCTTGTATGCCGGGCAAGGTCGTTCCAATAAGCCGGCCGCGGCAGGCCGTTTCCGGATTTAACGTAGCACATTATGCCTGTATCAACATTACGATGACTATTACGACAATATCTTCATAGGCAAATATACTCCATATTGGGACATCGAAAGGACGGGGCGGGGTGTATTTAATGTGGCTGCGGCCGCGTCATTCGATGTGCCCGATCCATGTCGATGGGCATAATACAACAGTTTACAGGCCTCTGTCTGCAATCTACCCGACACAACTCGACCAATTTTGACTAATTTCGGAGCAAAATTGCCCAATTTGCCGACTCGACCCACGACAAACCGCCCGCGCCTTTGTATAATCCCGCCCATGACCTACGAAGAGCAACAAACCATCGAGAAAATTTTGCGCACCGCCAGGACCATCGCCACCGTGGGCTATTCGGCCGACCCGGCGAAGAAGGCCCACGAGGTGCCGGAGTATCTGTATGCGCAGGGCTACCGGGTGATTCCGGTCAATCCGAAGGTGGGGGAGGCGCTGGGGGAGAAGGGCTACGCGAGTCTGGCCGATGTGCCGGACGCCATCGACGTGGTGCAGATCTTCCGGCCGGGGGCCGAAGTGGGGCCGATCGTCGACGCGGCCATCGCCGCCGGGGCCGGGGCGGTGTGGATGCAGATCGGCGTGGTCAATGAGGAAGCGGCCGCCCGCGCCCGCGCCGCCGGGCTGGATGTGGTGATGAACCAGTGCATGAAGGTGCAGCATTCGCGCTGGGCCGCACCGATGATTTAGCTTTTGGAAACCGGGTTTCTTCCGGGAAACCCGGTTTCTATGCTATATCCTGTTTCCTCCCCACCAAAAACCACGTCTCCATCTTCCCCTTGCCCTTGATCTCGATCGTGCCGCGCGGCTCGGTGATGAACGCGTCGCGGATCAGCATGTGGGTGCGTTCGGCGATCTGGATGGCGCCGGCCACCCCGTGGGACTCCATGCGGCTGGCGACGTTGACCGGGTCGCCCCAGATGTCGTAGCTGAACTTCTTGCGGCCGATGACTCCGGCCATCACCGCCCCCGAATTGATGCCGATGCGCAGCCGAATGGGGAAGCCATATCGGGCCGACAGCTCGTGGGTGAAGGCGATCATGTCCAGCGCCGCGTCGGCCAGCGCGTGGGCGTGGTCGGCCCGCGGCGTGGGTACGCCCGAGGCGGCCATGTAGCCGTCGCCGATGGTGCGGATCTTCTCCAGCTTGTGGCGTTCGATGATGTCGTCGAAGCCGCTGGTGAGGTCGTTGAGCAGCCCGACGACGTACTCCGCGCTCAGCTCGGCCGACATGGGCGTGAACCCGGCCACGTCGGCGAAGAGGATGCTGGCGTCGTCGATGCACTCGGCGATATTATGCTGCCCGTCCTTCAGGCGGCGGGCGATGGACTGGGGCAGGATGTTGAGCAGCAGCGCGTCACTCTTGGCCTGCTCCATCACCAGCAGGTCGTGGGCCTGGTCGCGCTGGCGGGTGAAATGGGCCAGCAGCAGGAACACCACCACCGACGGGCCGATGGCGTTGAGGATGAAAAAGGTGGCGATGAGTCGGGGGGACAACAGGGCCTGTTCGGGCAAGGCCGGGCCGAACGCGCCGCCGTCGATCAGCCCGGCCACCACCACGACGGCCACGAACGCCATGAACCAGACGGCCGCCCGACGGCGCGTGCTGAAGAGCAGCGCCCCCACCGGCGAGGTCAGCGACCACAGGATGACGCCGCTGGAGTTGACGAAGCCGCCCAGTACGAGCATCAGCAGCGCCGGAAAGATCAGCGTGATGAGCAGCTGCCCGAAGCGAAACAGATGATAGCGGCCGGTCAGCGCGAAATAGCCGATGCTGGC
>DAOMSB010000224.1:0-2315 GCA_035446145.1 Promineifilum sp. (SeqCode)
GGCGCGCGCCTGACCCCCGCGGCCGAGCGCTATGTGGAGCAATTCGAGCGCTTCGCCCATGACATGGAGCGCTTCGTCGCCGACTCCTTCGCCGCCAACTTCGACGAGCGCTGACCTGTTTCCTCTTTTTGCCCGCCCTGTCTCCCGCGCTATACTTCGACCGTTATGATCAATAATCATAACGCTCAACCCTGTACGGAGAAGATCTACATGCGCAAAATAATTACCCTGCTGTCGATTCTGTTGCTGCTGGCGGTGGCCGTGGGCTGCGGGCCGAAAGAGCCGGAAGTGCTGCGGCTGGCGACGACCACCAGCACGGCCGATTCCGGTCTGCTCGACGCCATCCTGCCCGCCTTCGAGAAGGCGAATAACGCCCGCGTCGACGTCGTGGCTGTTGGCACGGGCCAGGCCATCGAGCTGGGCGAGGCGGGCGACGCCGACGTGATCCTCGTCCATGCCCGCGCCCGCGAGGACGCTTTTGTGGCCGAGGGGCACGGGACGCAGCGCTACGACGTGATGTACAACGACTTCGTCATTGTCGGGCCAACCGATGATCCGGCGGGCGTGGCCGGAATGAGTTCGGCGGCCGAGGCACTGGCGGCCATCGCCGCCGCGGGCGCGCCCTTCGCCAGCCGCGGCGACGACAGCGGCACGCATACCAAGGAGATGAGCCTGTGGGAAGCAGCGGGCATCACTCCCGATCCGACCGGCGGCTGGTATAACTCGCTGGGGCAGGGTATGGGGGCGACGTTGACCTTCGCCGACGAAGCCGGGGCCTACACGATGACCGATCGCGGCACCTTCCTGTCCATGCGCGACAATCTGCCGAATCTGGTCGTGGTCGTCGGCGGCGACAGCATCGCCGACAATGCCGATCCGAAGTTGCTGAACCCCTACGGGGTCATCCCGGTCAACCCGGCGAAGTCGGAGGCGATCAATGCCGAGCTGGCGCAGAAGTTCGCGGATTGGCTCATCTCGCCGGAGACGCAGAAGATGATCGGCGAGTTCGGCGTGGACAAGTTCGGCCAGCCGCTGTTCTATCCCAACGCGCAGTAGCGGACTGGGGAGAGTCAGGCGATGGGGTGGTCGCGGCGGCCGTCAATCGGCCAGGGCCACCTCATCGATCACCCCCACGACCACCGCGCGGATGGGGGCGGTTTTCATGCCGAGGACTTGCCGCGCGCCGTTGCCCTCGTCCAGCACCAGCACGCGATCGCCAACGCCCGCGCGGGCGGCATCGACGCAGATGTCGTAATCGGCCGTGGGCGTGCCGTCGAGGTCGAGACGTTCGACCAGCAGCAGCTTGCGGCCGTTGAAGGCTTCATGCTTGATAGTGGCGACGACGGTTCCGGCGACTTGTCCAATATACATGATCGTTTTTAGCTCTCGTTATAGCTGCATTCCCCGAACGGTGCTGAAGCGACTGACTACGAACAATTGCAGGCTATTGAAGTATTACTGTAACAAAAACACGATTTCTCAAAGATCATCCGGCCAGGGCGCGGCTGTTTGCATTGCGGTCGCATACTCCTGAAGCCGTTGGTCATCATGCCCGCGAATCTGCATCAGGAAAGGAAAATCTTCCGGCTCAATCATCAACTTGGCCAATGGCCGGATCGACACTTCTCCGGCGAGTTGGGGCACATGGACTTCAGAGGAGCCGAACGCGAAGGACGGTTGCTCCGAGAAGGTTTGTCGCGGCAGGAGATAGACCCAACCGGTTCGCCAGGGCCGGTTCGCCAGGGCCGATTGGCTGACTGAAAACACATAATAGGGGCCATAAACCTCGCCAGACTCGTCGATCAATCGAACGCAGGCATTGCTGACCGTATCCACCCGGTCGCGATCGACAATGGCGAAGAACATGGGCCATATCCCGTCGGCGGCGGCATAGACGGCTTTCCGGTTGCCGAATTCATTGAGGTCAATCGACTGCCGTGGCTCGAACAGGGCGATACCGGCGTCGCCGGAACCATGCAGGGCGATGTCTCGATGCTCGGCCACATGACACAGAAATTGCCATTTGGGCCAGGGCAATGTGTACCGAATAGTCGGGCAATCGCTGCCGCCGAGCGTCGTGTCGAGTAACGCATCGAAGGCCGTCCGCGCTTCTTCGTCATCGGTCGCACTGGGGCGGGTCAGCCAATAATCCGGCAGCACCATAGAGGTCATTCCTGTGGGTGGGTAACGGTTGGCGATATCGTCAGGCGCTAAACAGCCACGTCATCCACAATGCCCACAATTGCGTGATCGACCGGCACAAACGTCTCCGGCAGGGCCTGGGCCGCCTCGCGGCTGCCGACGATGAACACCAG
>DAOMSB010000225.1:0-2313 GCA_035446145.1 Promineifilum sp. (SeqCode)
CTCGTCCCAGAAGCTTACCTCAATCACCTGGCGAAGTCGACTGAGGTGGGTGAACCTGGCTTCGCCGGTAGCGAGGCTGAACATCACGGCCGGCAGCACGCTTTCGGCGAAGTTGAACGGCTCGCGCTGGATGCCGAGCCTGGGTTTGACCGATACGACGCCCATGCCGCGAGCCACGGCCAGTTGCTCGCGCAGCTTGCCCACGCTGACGCCCATGCCGTCGCCGATCTCGCTCAGAGCGGGCAGGCGATCACCCGGGTTGACGTGGTTGGTCACCAGGTAGTTGAGGAATTCGGAATCGAGTTTATCGAATTGCATGGAAAATGATCCAATAAATCGAATAAATCCAACAATTCGGATTATACGAGAGCCGATGACCGGTAGCAAACCTTTGGCCCTTGTAGACAAGGGAAGATCGAGCACAAACGGCCGCGTTCGGGTAGTGCAGGTCGTAATTCTGAACGATTTGTTGGTGTTCAGATCGCAATCGGCGGGAAACTTCTATAATTCACGATCAAGAGTTGCTGCAACGCTTGAAGCGTGTGATGGGATATCGAACGCTTGTCCATGTGGAGGGCCAATCAGGGAAAATATCATGAAACTTAATCCTCTGTTCCTGATAACGATGCTTTTGCTGGCTGCTTGCAGTGGTGGAGCAGTCGCTAACCCAACAGCCGAACCAACAATCGAACCGGCACTCAAACCTGCTGCGGAGTTGGCTAATCCAGCCTCGGCCAATTGTGTCGAGCAAGGCGGCATACTGAACCTGGAATCACGTCCCGATGGCGGACAATTTGGCGTCTGCTATTTTATGGACAACAGGCAATGTGAGGAGTGGGCTTTGCTGCGAGGTGAGTGCCCGGTGGGCGGGCTGAAGATCACCGGTTACATCACAGAAGCGGGCCGCTTTTGCGCCATCACCGGTGGTCAATACGACATTACCCAGGAAGGAGACACTGCTACCGAACGGGGAACATGCACTTTGCCCAATGGGGAGGTGTGTGAAGCGCAAGCCTTTTACGAGGGAAGTTGTGGCCCTGGAGCGGAAGTGAACTGAAGAAGTGATTTCAATCGAAAGGCAGGCTAGAAAAAGACTTCAGGCGTTTCCACTCCGCCGTTTCCGCTAAATTGGCTCTATCAAATATCATGTTGCGCACCTTGGGGTGGGGCCAATATCCTTGTAATTCTTTCTCTCAACTCTTAAAATGAGATGGTAGCGACAGTAATAAATTCATTGAAGGGCGGTTTTAGCTGATGGGCTGGCCGGCCGGGAGATTCGATATGAAGGAAAATGGAAACGTTAATGGCCGTGGTGAAGTGGGCAGCCGAACTGTGAAGGAAGGATTCGCCCAGATGCTCAAGGGCGGCGTCATTATGGACGTCGTCACGCCGGAACATGCCCGCATCGCCGAGGAAGCAGGCGCGGTGGCAGTTATGGCGCTGGAGCGCGTGCCGGCCGACATCCGCGTCAGCGGCGGCGTGGCCCGCATGTCGGACCCCGGCCTGATCAAGGAGATCATGGCTGCGGTCAGCATCCCGGTCATGGCCAAGGTGCGCATCGGCCATTTTGTCGAGGCGCAGATTCTGGAGGCGCTCGGCGTCGACTTCATCGACGAGAGCGAGGTCCTGACCCCGGCCGACGAGAGCTACCATATCAACAAGAATGATTTCAAGATCCCGTTCGTCTGCGGCTGCCGGAATCTGGGCGAGGCGCTGCGGCGCGTCGGCGAGGGCGCGGCGATGATTCGCACCAAGGGCGAGGCGGGCACGGGCGACGTGGTCGAGGCTGTGCGCCACGCGCGGACGGTGCTGGGCGACATTCGTCGTTTGCAGAATATGCCCGAGGAAGAGCTGATGACCTTCGCCAAGGAGATCGGCGCGCCGTATGAGCTGGTGAAGGAGACGCGGGAACTCGGCCGCATGCCGGTGGTCAATTTCGCTGCTGGCGGCATCGCCACCCCCGCCGACGCGGCGCTGATGATGCAGCTCGGCGTCGATGGCGTCTTCGTCGGCTCCGGCATCTTCAAGAGCGGCGATCCGGCGCGGCGGGCCAAGGCCATCGTCGAGGCCACGACCCACTTCCGCAACGCCGAAATCCTGGCCCGCGTCAGCGAGAACCTGGGCCAGCCGATGGTCGGCATCGGCATCCATACCCTGGCCGAAGACCAGCAGCTGGCGACGCGCGGCTGGTAAGAAGGACAGGCGAGAGAGTGGCCAGTGGATCAGTAGGTCAGTAGGTCAGTAGTCAGGCCACTGTTCACTGACCTACTGATCCACTGACCTACTGATCCACTGACCTACTGATCCACTGAC
>DAOMSB010000226.1:0-2266 GCA_035446145.1 Promineifilum sp. (SeqCode)
GTAACTCACGAACGACGAAATCGAGTGTCTCTTCAACGACGCGCCGGTAGAGCGGTTTGCCGGTCAGCTGCCAGGCATGGAGATAGACGCGGGCCAATAGCGCATTATCGTAGAGCATCTTCTCGAAATGGGGCACCAGCCAGCGATCGTCAGTCGAGTAGCGGGCAAAACCGCCGCCCAACTGGTCGTAGATGCCGCCGCGGGCCATCATCTCCAGCGTGTGTTCGGCCATGCGCAGGGCCATCGCGTCGCCCCGCTGGACGTGCATGCGCAGCAGGAACTCCAGCGTCATCGACGGCGGGAACTTGGGTGCGTGACCAAATCCGCCCAGCTTGTTGTCATAGGTGCGCAGCAGGCCGTTAAGCGCCTGGTCGAACAGGTCGGTCGTCAGCACGCCTTCGTCGCCGCCTCCTGCCATTGCTATCTGGCTCAGATGCGTGGTGATCTCCCCCGCGCTGCGCTCGATCTCCTCGCGCTTGTCGGCCCAGGCCTCGGCTAAAGCCACCAGCAGTTGCGGGAAGGCTGGCATGCCGTGGCGCGGCACGGGTGGATAATAGGTGCCGCCATAGAAGGGGCGACCGTCGGGTGTCAGAAAAACCGTCATCGGCCAGCCGCCCTGTCCGGTCAGGGCCTGGACGGCGCTCATGTAGATGCTGTCCAGGTCGGGCCGTTCTTCCCGATCAACCTTTATATTGACATAATACCTATTCATCAATTCGGCCGTAGCCGGGTTTTCGAAGGACTCGTGGGCCATCACATGGCACCAATGACAGGCGGCGTAACCGATGCTGAGCAGGATCGGCTTGTCTTCGTCGCGGGCACGCTGCAGCGCTTCCTCGCCCCACGGATACCAGTCCACGGGGTTATTGGCGTGTTGGCGCAGGTAGGGGCTGGTTTCGTTCGCCAGTCTGTTGGTCATCGAATTCACCTATTCCAATGCTGTCCGCAGTGAACGGACAAAAGCGGCCGCGGCTGCCGGTTTGTTCGTTTTTGCTTGATCGACGGCGTTGATCAGCGCGCTGCCGACGATGACCCCGTCAGCCATGCCGCCAACCGAAGCCGCCTGTTCCGGGGTACTGATACCAAACCCCACGGCCAGTGGCGCGGTTGTATGGCTGCGCACGCGGCCGATGAATTCGGCCAGATTTGTTTCGATGCTTTGCCGCGCGCCGGTTACGCCGGTGACGCTGACAAGATAGATGAAGCCGTTGGCTTGGCCGGTCACAACCTCGATGCGGTGGGCGTTGCTGGTTGGGGCCAGGAAATAGATATAGGCCAGCCCTTCGCGAGCGGCGGCCGCTCCCATGTCGGCCGCTTCTTCGGGTGGCAGATCGGGGACGATGAAACCTTGAGCCCCGGCCGCGCGCGCTGCGCCGGCCAACCTATCCAGCCCGTAGGCCAGGAACGGGTTGTAATAGCCGAAGAGCAGGATCGGTGTGTGGACGCCACGATGGCGCAACTCGCGCACCATTTCCAGGCAATCATCGAGCGTCGTGCCTTGTTCCAGCGCCACCTGCGTGCTGTGCTGGATGGTCGGCCCGTCGGCCAGCGGATCGCTGAAGGGTACGCCAAGTTCGAGCAGATCGCTGTCGGCGGCGATGGCGGCGATGATATCGAGCGAAGCAGCGCGGTTGGGATAGCCAAGCGTGTAATAGGGCATCAGCGCGGCCGAGCGGCCTCTTTGCTTCGCTGCGGCAAACGCGGCGGCGATCTGTTCTCGGCCGGTGGCTGCGGCTTGCATGGCTCTTTTGGCTTCGTTCATCGTCATCCTCCAGCATCATTCCAGTTGAGCGCGTTAGGATCATTATAGTACACGATGGGCGAGTCATGAAATCGGCTAATCACCGGACATGCTTATCGTCGGTGAAACCAATGCCCAACTCTCACGTATAGTATTATGATTCCGCGCAACATTTTCACTTAAAGTCGCGGATATTCAGAGGGAAAATGAGCGTAATTGGAAACATTATCTGGTTAATTTTTGGTGGATTTATCACCGGGCTGGCATACATTCTGGGCGGTTTGTTGCTATGCTTGACTATTATCGGCATCCCGTTCGGCTTGAAGGCGATTCGTGTGGGTATGGCCACGCTAACGCCTTTCGGCAAGGCCGTCATCCCCGACGAACGCGGCGATGGGTGTCTGCCATTGATGCTTAACATTATCTGGATTCTGCTGTTCGGCTGGGAGATCGCCCTGGCCCATCTGGTGAGCGCCGGTTTTCTGGCCATCACTATCATCGGCATCCCGTTCGCCAAGCAGCATT
>DAOMSB010000227.1:0-2259 GCA_035446145.1 Promineifilum sp. (SeqCode)
CCATGCCCAGCATCTCCTGGGCCGAGGCGATGTCGGTGAACAGGATGCCGGCCAGTGCGCGGCGCGAGACGCTGTCGGCCGGCCGCAGCAGCCCGACGACGACGGCCTCGACCGGGCGGCCGCTGATGTCGAGGGCCAGCGAGTCGCCCAGCCCCACGCCGGCGGCCGCGGCCGTGTCCTCGGCCAGGATGACGCTGTTGGGTATGACCAGAAAGTTCACCAGCGCGTCGACCGCCAACCCGGCCTCGTCGCCGGCCGGGGCGAAATAATCGCGAAAGGGCGGCTCGGCGAAGGGATCGACGCCGACAAGGCGGAACGGCTGGCCGCCCAATGCCGGCGCGCCGACGTAGCCCTCGACGATGGGCGCGGCCGGAAAGAAGCCCGCCTCGACCCGGATGCGGCGATAGAGGTCTTCGTCCAGCCCGGTGGGGCCGCCGATGACGCGGTGGGTGGTTTTGCCGGTGATGGCGTTGGTGGACAGGGTGAAGGCGCGGCGGGCCGAACCATTGGCCAGATCGATGGAGACCATCATCGCCACGCCGATGGCGACGCCCAGCACGAACAGGACGTATTGCAGCGGCCGACGACGCAAACGACGCCAGGCCAGGCGATAGAGCGGGAGGTTGCTAATGGCGGTAGTCATGGGAAGTCGGCCCATGCGCGGAGATTAGGACGGCCGCGGCGAAATCGGATGCTGTTTTACCGGCTTCTAATGGCCGGCCAGCGCTGCCAGCCCTTCCTGAAGGGTGGCGTAGTCGTCGAAGAACTCAAGGAAGCCGGTGACGACCATGACGTCGCGGATGTTTTCGGCCAGGCCCACCAGCGCGACGCGGCCGTCTTCGGCCGCCATCCGCCGGTAGAGCATGAGCAGGGCGCGCAAACCGGCACTGGAGATATAGGAGACACCGCTCATATCGAGGAGCGCCCGGCCGTTCGGCCGCAGCAGCGTGAGCAGCTTTTCCTGCACCTGGGGGGCGGTGCGGCCGTCGAGTTCGCCGTAGAGCGTCGCCACCATGACGCCGCCCATCTGTTCAAGCTCGATGTTCATGGGCGATATGTTACTCGTCACTCGTCATACGTCAAAAACCGCTCCTGCACCCAGCCGATCACCCCATCGACCGTCTGAATCTCCTGCCACACCTCGCCGCTGCGGAAGGCGTTGCCGGTCAGGGGGATTACCGTGTCGCCGCGCACGAGGACGACCAGCACCGGCCCACCCGGCAAGCGGCGCACGGGCAGCGTGCTGGTGTCGTTGTTGATGTGGGCCGTGGGCACGAAGATCGGGGTCGCCGTGGGCGTGGGCGACGGGGTGGACGTGGGGGTCGCCGTGGGCGCGCGCGTCGCCGTAGCCGCGGGGGATTCGCCTGTTGCCGCAGGCAGTACGCCCGCTTCGGCCGTTGCCTCAACCGTGCCGGTGATGATCGCGCCCGGTTCCAGTGTTGCTTGCGGGGTGATCAGATCGCTCATGGCCCCACTCGTGCTGTCGGACATGGCGGTGGGCAGCCCGACCATTGCGCCGGATTGGCTTCCGTTGCCGCCGTTGCCCGCAGCGATCGCATCTTCGGCCGCTTCCGTCGCCGCTTCCATCGCTGCGGGCAGATCGATCGCTTCCGTCGCGGCCTGCCCCCGACTCGCGTCCAGCGGCACGCCGGCCAGGAAAAAGCCCATCGACAGCAGCAGCAGTGCCAGCCCATAGCCGGTGAACGTCCGCGCGCGCAAATCCAGCCGTTGGCCGGTGAGTTTCAATCGGCTCAACAAACGGGGAGACTGGGCCAGAAAAGCCAATACGATGGCGATCAGCGCCCCACAGGCCGCCAGCCCCATTCCCCACAATGTCCACGCCGGAAAACCGAATTGGTCTGCCATAAGCGCCACATTATAGCGTGTTTAGGATTCATGGCAGGTGTTGCGCCTGTCTATGAGCGAAGCTATTATCTTGACGTGGGTGAGGGCGGGTTTCAAACCAGCTCTAGTCAGGTTTTAACCCACGAGTAAAACATTCATGTCAGTGGCCGAAAATACATCTTCATCATTGATGGACTCTCTTTCTCCGGATGAGGCTCCATCCACCCAACCCGCGGCCCCACGCCGCCCCACCTCGGCTTTCATCCGGGAAATTATCGAGACGCTCCTGTTGACGTTCTTCATCTTCTGGGTCGTCAACAGCCTGGTCGGCCGCTATCGCATCGACGGCAACAGCATGAACCCGACGTTGCTCAACGGCGAATACCTGATTATCAGCAACTTCGCCTATCAGCT
>DAOMSB010000228.1:0-2166 GCA_035446145.1 Promineifilum sp. (SeqCode)
GCGAGTATGACGGCCCGGCCGGGCTTGGTTCCCATACCGTCCCGCATAATCTGGTCGGCCCGGAGACTGCGGGCATGTTCACCGTCAGCGGCAACGTGGAGATGCGCTTCGCCAACACGTTGGCGGGTATCGAAACCGCGCCGTGGGAACCGCTGGCGCCCACGAAGGCGTGGACGCTGCTGTGCGCCCCCGGTGACATGTGTACTGTCTACGGTCAGTTCCGCGACGGCGCGGGCAACGAGTCGCTGATCATCGATCAGAAGATCATGCTGTCGGCCGAGCCGCCGAAGACGTATCTGCCGGCGATTTTCAAGCCGTAGGGGTTGGTTTCGCTTCTCCCCTTCTATATGGAAAGGCCCTCCGGGATGCGTCTCGGAGGGCCTTTTTTAGATAAACGGATTGCGGACCTCTACTCCTTCGTAGACCTGTCCGTGGCTCAAATCCTCCGACCATACTATTTCACAGCCCAGCCGGCGAGCGCTGGTCATGATCATGGCGTCCCAAAACGACAGTTGCAGACGGCCTTGAAGCCGGATTGCCCCCAGCACGTCGTTTGTGTCCGGCCGGTGGATCTGCCAGACGGCCAGGTCAGCGATGATCTGCGCCGCCGATTCCGATGATAATGGATGGGCGACCTTGCGAGTGACGTTAACGTAGAACTCCTGCAAGACCTGAATGCTGAGGCAGCCGGAGCGCTCCCGCCATAGCGTTTGCAACAATTCTCGTGCCCGGTCGTGCTTTGGCCCGGCCGAGCAGTCATGGGCATAAATGAGGATGTTGGTATCGACAAACTGTGGGGGATTAGCGCTCATGGAGTTCGTCGCGGCCGGCGGTGATTCGGCCATTTGTGCCCAGATCAAAAGCCTGCTCAAGCCGCATCAGGGCGCTCTGCCGCGCCTGTTCGTAGGCTTCATCCTCAGACACCAAACGCTCCAGTTCCCCGGCCAGCAGCCCGGAGACCGACGTCCCGCGCCGGACGGCGAGCAGCCTGGCCTTGAGCAAGGTGTCTTTGGGGAGAGAGAGGGTGATGTTTTGAGTACTCATTATATTTACACGTGTTTAAGTGTAGCACGTGGATGCGTGGATAGCAAGAAATCGATCTGACCGACTCTGCCTGGGCAGTAGGGACTGGTTTCGCCTCCACACTCAAACCAAAAAGACCTCCAAGAGACGAATCCCTGGGGTCTTATTAAAGACGAGTGCAGGCATCATCTGACAGGAAGTGCGACAATTTAGTCACGATCCTTTATAATCCTTTTTGGAGGTTAGCGATGACGCCATACGACCTGCTGGTTGATATTCATGCATTAGAGGAAGAGATGCTGGCTTTCGAGCGCAAGTACGGCATCCGTTCGGAGACGTTTTATGCAGCTTATGTGGCCGGTGAAGAGCCGGAGGACGACAATTGGGTGCTGGATTTCGGCGAGTGGGGCAGCGTCTATCGTACATGGCTGGAACGCCAAGCCGAATACCGCGATGCGATTCAGCAAGTCCAGCGCCAAAAACACAGTCTCTCCGGCCTGATCCGTGTCGTGGCATGAACGACGCATTCCGAACAGCGGAAGATTATGAATTATTTCTCTATTCGCTGCCCGATCTGTATCCATTCATTCGACGTTCTACCCTGACGTTTGTGCGGCTTGGCGCATCGCTGGCGCGCATTGCCGGAGAGGTATTCTTCGATGGCAACATTCGCCTCGTCGTGCGAGAACGATTCGTTTATCGTCGGCTACCTGCCGTACTGGATTGGTATGGTTACGAAGTGTGGCGAGGGGAAGAAAAGATATATTGGTATGATCCTCAACCTCACCCCAACAATCCTGAACTACAAAGCACACATCCTCACCATAAGCATGTGCCTCCCGATTTGAAGCATCACCGCATTCCTGCCCCCGGTATGAGCTTTAACCAGCCCAATCTTCCTTTGATTATTGAAGAGATTGAGCGTTTGATTTAACAAGACAAGTCGGCCGTCGAATAAAAAAGGCCTCTGAGATGAGCGATCCCTATCGCCGATCTCAGAGGCCCTGACAGCGCTAAAGCGCTTGACTACAAACCGAATTTACATATTCCCCACAATCGCCTTCGCAAACCCCGAGCAACTCACCTTGGTCGCCCCTTCGATCTGCCGGTGCAGGTCGTAGGTCACGACCTTGTCCTGGATGG
>DAOMSB010000229.1:0-2161 GCA_035446145.1 Promineifilum sp. (SeqCode)
AGGCCCAATATCCGCGTTAATTTTCAACTACCGCGACGCCGGCCGCGACCGGTACGCCGGCGGCCTGGGCCGGCGGCTTGCGACGGTAGCGGATGATGGTCGACGACGGCCGATTGGCCCCCATTCCGCGCGCCACAGCCGGCTTGCGCGTCACCAGTTCCAGATCGAACTGCTGCAACAACAGGATGGTGATGACCATGATCTCGGTGTTGGCGAAGTTCATGCCGGTGCATTTGTGCGCGCCGCCGCCGAAGCCGATCAGCGCAAAGCGGTCGGACTTGTCTTCCTCGCGGCCGGGCGCATAGCGCAGCGGGTCATAGTAATCGGGTTCCGCGAACAGCTCCGGCAGGCGATGGGCGATCTCGCTGGTCACCTGCACCTTCCAGCCGGCGGGGATGCGATAGCCGCCGATCTCGATCTCCTCGTCCACATCGCGCAGCAGCATATCGGCCGACGGCCGCAGGCGCTGCGTCTCGGTGGTGGCATAATCGAGATGGGTCAGGGTGTGGAGCACGCGGCCGTCGATGGGTTGGCCATAGGGGGTGTGTCGATCGACCTCGTCTTGCACCAGCTTGAGATAGTCGGGATGCTGCAGCAGCAGGATGACGTTCCAGGCCGCCTGCCCGGCCGTCGTCTCGTGCCCGGCAAACATCAGGCCCAGCATCAGATTGAGCAATACCTCGTCCTCGATAAGCTCGCCCGAATCCTCATAGCGTGAGTTGACGAAGTCCTGCAGGAAGTCGTTATAGGCATCGGGATTGGCGCGGCGCTCATCGATGATCGGCCGCAAAATCTCGCCCATGCGCGCCCGCGCCTTGTCGCGCCGAATGAACTTGGGCAGCGGCAAATTGGGCGGTAGGACGGGGTCGAGCGACTTGCCCACGTCATCGTAGAGGTCCCAGAACTCGCGGCCGGCTTCGGCCATGAACCGGTCGCCCATCAGCGCGCTGCCGGCGACGTTTTGGGTGAGCAGGCCCATCGCGGCGACGATATCAAACTGGCCTTCCTCGCCCAGCGAGTCGAGCCATTTCTGCACTTCGCGCTGCATGATGGTGATGTAGTAGGCCATTTTCTCGCGCCGAAAGGCCTGGGTGACGAACGGCCGCTGGCGCAGATATTCCTCATGCCCCGCGATGAAAAACACCTCGCCAAAGGCGGCGCGGAGGAACTTGTAGGGCGTGCCTATGTTGAGCTTCTTGTCCGTCTCCATGAAAAACGACCGGTGATATTCGGGGCCAATCAGGACGGCCACGTTTTGCGGGCCGAGCTTGACGGTGAAGATGCGGCCGACTTCATCCAGCCCGCGCAACGCCATGCCGGCGCGATCCTTGCGAAACTCCATCAGATGGCCCAATCCGGGTATTGCGCCGGACAGGACCGGAGGTGTGGGTAATTGATTATTTTCCATGCCGAATTTCTCCCGGCGGGGCGCGGCCGAACGCAAAACGCGCCCAACGGCAATCCCGCCTGATTATCAAAAAGGTTGTTCAGGATGTGTCGGGGGGTTGGCTCGCCCGGCACACGACCGTCGCCGAGGGGCAGACGACCGTCCTTGCATCACAATAGCGACGTTACGTATGATCCAGTACCGACAGCGTGATCGCCGCCGCCGACTCCAGTTGCGCCCGGTCGGGGAGGATTTTCACCATGACCGCCAGGCTATAGAACCCCAGCAACAGATACGCGGCCAGCTCGCCGGGCGGGGCCGTCGCAGCGATTTCTCCCGTTCGTTGGGCCTCGGCCAGCCGCTCCGCCAGCAGACCGCTAATCGCCTCGAAATGGTCGCGCAGCCGATGGGTGATGGCCGGATCACGGCCGCCCAGCTCGATGGCGGCGTTGAGCGTGAACGAGCCGCGCGTGCCGTCATCAAGGAGCAGCGTGTCGATCAGATCGGCTTGCATGCGGGCCAGCAGCGCCCGGATGGGGCGCTCGACAGCCAGATCGGCCGCAAATTGCTCCTGCTCCAGCGCCCGATAGCGTTCCAGCGCCGCGCCGTACAGCTCGCGCTTGTCGCCGAAAGTGGCGTAGAGGCTGCTGCTGCTGATGCCCGCGCGGGCGGTCAGATCGCGCACCGACGTGGCCTCGTAGCCCTGCTCCCAGAACAGAGCCATCGCCCCGTCGAGCGCGCGGTCTTCGTCAAATGCCTTCGATCTCGCCATTG
>DAOMSB010000230.1:0-2060 GCA_035446145.1 Promineifilum sp. (SeqCode)
ATCCGGCGACACCGGAAGTCGTCGTGTCGGTGACGGCCAATATTCTGGAGCCGGTCACCGAGTAATGTGGTGATCGGTTAGATCGGGAGAAGGCGACCGCGTCCCCGGCATTGATCTTGCCGGCGGGCGCGATTTGCCGGATACTGCCCGGTGCTGGACACCCATTACCGATCTTGTCAGTACCGATACCCGATGAATGATTATTACGCTCAACCCACCGGCCGCCTTGAGAATGAATATCTGATCCTCGACTACCTGCTGGAGGGCGGGCCGCGTATCGTGCAGCTCATCCCCCGCGCGCTGGGGGAGAACCTGCTGGCGGAGACGCCGGATTACGTACTGCCGTCGCCCCACGGCCCGTTTCACCTGTGGGGCGGCCACCGGCTGTGGCACGCGCCGGAGTCGCGGGCGCGAACCTATGTGCCCGATGACGGCAATTTGCGTGTAGTCACAAGTGACGATGAGGTCACGCTGACCCGCGACGAGCCGATTACCGGCATCCGCACGGAAATCGCGGTGGCTCTCTTTCCCGGCCAGCCGCGCGCGCGGCTCGCCCACCGACTGACGAACACGGGGCTGTGGCCGGTGGAGCTTGCGCCGTGGGCGATCACCCAGTTGCGGCCGGGCGGGACGGCCGTGCTGCCCACGGGTGGCGGCGAGGACGCCGAGGGGCTGCTGCCGGATCGCCTGTTGGCCTTGTGGCCCTACAGCCGCTGGGACGACCCGCGCTTTCGGCCGGGGGAAGCGACGATTGAGATCGACGCCCTGCCCATCGCCCAACCGTTCAAGCTGGGGTATATGAATCGCGCGGGATGGATGGCCTGTCGGTACGGGAACGTCACCTTCATCAAGCGCTGGACGCCGCGGCCGGAGCGGCCGCACGTCGACTTTGGCTGCAACGCCGAGGTCTACGCCGGCGAGCGCCATATCGAGCTGGAGTCGCTCGGTCCGTTGGTGCGCCTGGCTCCGGGGGAGACGACGGAGCATGTGGAGGAGTGGGAGGTCAGGATCGAGAGAGGCGTATAGTATGGTATAATGCGATCAAACTGCTTCCGGAACGGAAAAAGGCGCATGATCGATCAACAACTGTTAAGTCGCATCACTCTTGATCCGAAGGTCATGGTGGGGAAACCCGTCATCAGCGGCACACGCCTGACCGTCGAATATATCCTCAATCTCCTTGCTCATGGCGAGACGGCCGAAAGTATCATCGAGGAATATCCAGGCCTGGCGCTTGAGGATATTCAGGCGTGTTTGCTCTTTGCGTCCCGCTCGCTTGAATCTACCGACTTTCTCCTTCTGACCGCCGATCAAGCCTGATGCGTTTCCTGGTGGATGAAAACGCTGGGCCATCTGTGGCTCGATGGATGCGAGCGCAGGGACATGATGTTTTGTCTGTTTTCGAATCGGCACGCGGCATCAGTGATGAGGAAGTCATTGCCCTGGCGTTTTCGGAGGATCGGATTCTGATTACCAGTGACAAGGATTTCGGCGATAAGGTCTATCGAGAATTGTGGCCTCATCGTGGCGTCATTCTACTTCGGTTGCGGGATGAACGAAATGCCATCAAGATAGCAGTGCTTCAACGGTTGCTGGCTGAATTTGCAGAGCGTCTGCCGGATCGGTTTGTCGTAGCCAGCGAACGGCGGGTGAGATTCGGCCGAAAATAACGATAAAAAACGGCCGAACCTGCACAGGTTCGGCCGTTTTGATTTCAGGACAGGATGGGCTGCCGTGCGTCAGGCCGCAACGAGCGACCGCTCCAGCGCGATCGCCTTGGGAAACAGGATGTTGTTCTCCATGTGGACGTGCTTCTTCGTCGCCGCGTCGAACTCTTTCAGGTAGGCGTAGAGCGTCTGGAAGGTGGCGCAGCCGTCCGCGGGCACGGTGAAGCCCTGTGTGACGCGCTCCATCTCGCCCAGCGCATTGCCGGTGTTGTCGTGTTCTTCTTCCATCTGCACGATGAGGTCTTCGGCCGAGCCGAACGGCGGCTTTTTGGGCGCGGTTCCTTCCGCCTCGCTATGCACCAGCCGCTTGATATAGGGGAACAGCATCAGCTC